>JAFVRU010000117.1 GCA_017504065.1 Clostridia bacterium | reverse complement strand
GTAAACCGTACCTTCTTGCTTATTCGTAAGACGCACACGTGCGATCTTTCTCATAGCAGAGTTCGGCTTCTTGGGAGAAGTCGTGGTTACGGACAAACATACGCCGCGCTTTTGGGGGCAGTTATCCAAAATAGGACTCTTGGATTTGTACAGGATACGTTCTCTGCCCTTTTTAATGAGCTGGTTGATAGTAGGCATATTTTTGACCTCCTTGTAAAAATTTTGGAATATATTCTCCTCGAAACTGCCCTTATCGCAATTTCAAAGAAAAAGCGTTTTCAGGTTGCAATGCTTGTCCGAACTCCGTTATTTTCAAGCGTTTCGGCAAAAGGGCATAGTATCCCCTACCATCGCAACGGTATTATTTTAACACTTTCGTCCACCTTTGTCAAACGTTTGAACGAACTTTTTTTCAAACTTTTCGACTTTTTCGCAAAAAACCCGCCCTTTCGGACGGATTTTTCTATCTTATTACAAGCTTTCGAGCTGCGCAACGCATTTTTCTTTCATGTCTTGGTATTTCTTGACTTTGTCGCGTTCCGCGTCCACGAGCTTTTGCGGCGCTTTGTTGACGAAATTCGGATTGGAAAGTTTGCCTTCCGCACGCGCGATTTCCCCGTCAATACGTTCGATCTCCGCCGTCAATCTCGCTTTTTCCTTTTCAATGTCCACAAGCTCGCCGAGCGGAACGTAAATTTGCGCGATCTCCGTTACCGCCGAAACCGTTTTGCCGTTCACTTCTTCCGCTCCGCCGACAAAACGCAATTCACTCGCGCCCGACAACTTCACAATACAGTCTTTGTTCTGTTGCAAAAGCCGCTTACTCTCCGTAACGACGTTGAGTTCGACTTTCTTGGACGGGGGGCATTCCGCGTCTTTTTTCATAGCGCGAACGGCTTTGATGATCTCCATGACGCCTTCGAAAGCTTTCGCTTCTTTTTTATACGCCATTTTGGAGTTATACCGCGGGAATTCCGCCGTCATGATACTGCCTTTCGTATTCGGCAAGTAGCTGTAAATTTCTTCCGTAACAAACGGAATGAACGGGTGCAACAGTTTGAGCGCGTTTTCCAGCACGAAGCACAGCACCGCAAGCGCGTCCAATTTCCGCGTTTCGTCTTCGCCGTAGAGCGCAGGTTTGGAAAGTTCGATATACCAATCGCAGAAATCGTCCCAAACGAAGCTCGTTACCAAGTCGCTCGCAACCCCCAATTCGTACTTGCCGAGATTGGTGGTAACTTCGCGAATGCACGTTTGCAACTTGGAAATAATCCACTTATCCGTAGGCGCAAGCTTGACTTCGCCAATCGCGGGAATTTTCTTACCTTCCGTATTCATGAGCAAGAAACGCGCGGCGTTCCAGAGTTTGTTGATGAAGTTTCGGCTCGCTTCCACTTTCGAATCGGAATAACGGGTATCGTTCCCAGGAGCAACCCCCGTCAACAGCGAAAGCCGCAAGGAATCCGCGCCGTATTTTTCAATGACTTCGAGCGGATCGATCCCGTTGCCGAGCGATTTGCTCATTTTCCGACCTTGCTCGTCGCGGATAATCCCGTGAATGAGTACGTCGTGGAAAGGCACTTTGCCCGTATGCTCAATGCCTGAAAAAATCATTCTCGCAACCCAGAAGAAGATGATATCGTAACCGGTTACGAGCACGTCCGTGGGATAGAAATATTTATAATCGGGCGTTTCGTCGGGATAGCCGAGCGTCGAGAACGGCCAAAGCGCGGACGAGAACCACGTATCCAAAACGTCTTCGTCTTGGTGGAGCTTTTGCGAGCCGCAATCGGGACAAGCTGTCGGATCTTCTTTCGAGCAGATCACCTTGCCGCAATCGGGGCAATACCAAACGGGAATCCGATGCCCCCACCAAAGTTGACGGGAAATACACCAATCCCGTACGTTTTCCATCCAATTATAATAGATTTTCGAGAAGCGTTCGGGAACGAATTTTACTTTGTTCTTCATAACCGCCGCGATCGCGGGTTTTGCAAGCGGTTCCATTTTTACGAACCATTGCTTGGACACGATGGGTTCTACCGTCGAATGACAGCGATAACAATGCCCTACGTTATGCGTATGCGCTTCGATCTTGACGAGATTGCCGCTCGTTTCCAAATCCGCAACGATCTTCTTTCTCGCTTCGTACCGATCCAAGCCTTGATATACGCCTGCCTTTTCGTTCATCGAGCCGTCGTCGTTCATCACGCGAATGATCGGTAAATCGTGCCGTTTTCCTACTTCAAAGTCGTTGGGATCGTGCGCGGGCGTGATTTTTACGCAGCCCGTACCGAACGCGGGATCGACGTATTCGTCCGCAACGACGGGAATTTCCCGATCCGTCAACGGCAATTTCAACGTCTTGCCGATCAAGCTTTGATAGCGTTTATCGTCAGGGTGTACCGCCACCGCCGTATCCCCGAGCATAGTTTCGGGACGAGTCGTCGCAACCACAACGTCCGTAGAGCCGTCCGCCGCGGGATAGCGCAAATGCCAGAAATGCCCGCCTTCTTCCGCGTATTCTACTTCCGCGTCCGAAAGCGCAGTCTTACAGCAAGGACACCAGTTGATAATCCGATCCCCTTGATAAATCAAACCTTTTTCGTACAGGTTTACGAACACTTCCCGAACCGCGCGGGAGCATTTTTCGTCCAACGTAAACGCTTGGCGCGACCAATCGCAAGACGTACCCATTTTGCGTTGTTGGAGCATGATACGGTTACCGTACTGTTCCTTCCAATCCCAAGCGCGCTTTAAGAACCCGTCTCTGCCGAGATCGGCTTTCGTCAAACCTTCCGCTTTCATTTTTTCAACGATTTTAACTTCCGTAGCGATTGAAGCATGATCGCACCCAGGAAGCCATAACGCCGCGTAGCCTTGCATACGCTTGAACCGAATCAAGGTATCCTGCATCGTCGCGTCCATCGCATGCCCCATGTGCAACTGCCCCGTAATGTTGGGGGGCGGCATCATAATCGTGAACGGAACTTTGTTCGCGTCAATCTCCGCGCGAAAATATCCCGATTGCTCCCAATCGGCGTAAATTCTGTCTTCAAAATCCTTCGGATTGTACGTCTTTTGCATTTCCATAATCTTATAACCCCGTTATTTTCTCGTACTTTTTCGTGCGCAATTTCCCATTTTATTTTAAGTAAAGCTTTCCTATTATAATACTTTCCGTTTCGATTGTCAATTATAAACGACCCAACATATAATATATTATTCTAAAAATTTTTTTATTCGGAGAAGGCTTTTTATGAAAAAAATACTCAAAATTTTCAGCGCGGCGATTGCCGCATGCATCGCAACACTCCCCCTTTCCGCTTGTAAGGATAAGGACGACAACGACGGCATGACGACCGTAGCTTTAAACGAAGTTACGCACTCCGTCTTTTACGCGCCGTTGTACTTAGCGGAATCGCTCGGCTATTTCGCGGAAGAAGGTATCGAGTTAGACTTGACCAACGGCGGGGGCGCGGATAACGTTATGTCTGCCGTACTTTCGGGCGACGCGGATATCGGGTTCTGCGGTCCGGAAGCCGCGCTGTACGTACTACTCGGCGGTTCAACCGACGTGCCCACCGTCATTGGGCAACTCACCAAACGCGACGGGTCGTTTCTCGTATCCCGCACTCCGCAACCCAACTTCCAATGGACGGATTTGAAAGGCAAGGAAATCCTTGCGGGTAGAAAAGGCGGCGTGCCTGCAATGACGTTTGAATACGTGCTCGGTCAACACGGTTTGACGGACGGCAAGGATT
>JAFVRU010000116.1 GCA_017504065.1 Clostridia bacterium | reverse complement strand
GAACTTGCCCTTATACCTACTCTTTGCCCACTCGCAAAGCTCCCGCGTTTCAAACGCCGCCAAAACACAGCTCCCCGAGCCTGTCATCACCGCGCCGAGCGGCGAGAACGAACGCGCTTCTTCGTACGCCGTTTTTACGTCGGGATTTAAAGCCATGGCGGGTTCGAATAAGTCGTTCATCAAATACCTGCCTGCTTGTTCTTGCAAATTCCCCCGCAATGATTCGATACAGTTTTCCGTTGCGGATACGGCGTTTTTCGCGCGCTTTTGCGAGCTTTCATCGTAAACGCGATAGCATTCTCCCGCCGACACACCTAAGCGCGGACAAAGCAAGAGCAAATGCAGCTTCGTATCGATCGGAAGCGGCGTTACTTGCTCCCCCCTGCCTTGCATGCGGGCAAACCCGCCCGTCAGCATATACCGCGCGTCGCTGCCCAAAGTATCGGCGATTTGCGCCACGCCTTCCGTATCTGCAATTTCGTACAGCTTCGCCATGCCGTTGAGCACCCCCGCGATATCCGCGGAAGAACTACCCAGCCCCGCCCCGACGGGAATATTCCGAAATACGGTGATATCCGCGCCGTTCACGCCAAACCGCTCCGAAAACGCTTCCGCCGCTTTTAAAGCGTTGTTGCGCTCGGGGGGAATGGACTCGCTACCCAAACCTTTCATGGTAACGGAGCTCAACTTGTCCTTACGTTTTTTCAGCACGACGAGATCGAATAGATCGACGCTCGCCACCAAGGAATCCAACAGGTGATACCCGTCTTTCGTTCCCAAGATTTCCAACGTAAGATTTACTTTTGCGTAAGCCTTAATTTTTACTCTTTTCATTCGTTTTTCCCGAAAAAGGCGGCGGGAAACGCTTCCCGCCGCCCGGATCGCTGCATTTATTGTACCATATTTTTCCCAAAAATACAATATTTTAAGCCGCTTTCCCGTGGTTTTTTTGTAAATTTTACTTAATTTGCCGATAAACGTAAATCTTCTCGCCGTCCTTTAACGGAAACTCCAACGACGGATTGTGTTTTTGCAAGTCTTCAGGCGCGCAGTTTAACCGTTTGGAAACCTGCCATAAATCTTCGCCCGCGCGGGTCATGAACACCGAGAACGCACAGTCCGTTTCCCCGTAGCTCTCCCCTTCTTCCGCTTCGGAAACGTACGACCATTCCCGATTTTCAAACACGCGGTAACTGCATTTGACCGTGGCTTCCGCTTCCGTTTCTCCGTCCTTTTTCCGGCGCACGTTCAAACCGCAAACCATGCACTCGCCTTCCGCGCCGTCCCCGCGTTCACCAAGCGGGAATACAAACGGCAGCGACAGAGTCGTGGAACGGTGTCCGCCATCCGCGCCAACTAGCAAAATTTCCGCTTGCAAAAGCCCTTCTGCTTCCAAGCCGTTCTCCCCTTTTCGGCAAACGAGCTCCGCGCGGGGCAGCGTTGCCGCCTGCAAAACGTATTCCCCGTCGATCGCGGGGCTAAGCAGCGCCACCCCGTTGACTCTATCGGTGCATTTTCCGTGTTTCGTCAAATACCTGCCCGTCTCTTTCGTCGTTTTTAACGCGACTTCCGACGTCATGGAAAACGCGTCGGAGACTACGGAAATTTCTTCCTGCAACGAAAGATAACAGTCCGCGGCAAGGCAATAGGTCAAGGCGATCTTGCTCTTCCCCTTTTCTTCGTCCGTGCCCGCCGATAATACTGCGGATTTGACTTCTACCCGCGCGCTCGCCGTAACGTCCCCGAACGCTTCTTCGGACGGAATCTGCATTTTAAACGGAATTAACCGCTCGTACGAGCAAACGCTTTCGTCGCTTTTCAACACGCAAATATTCAAACCGAGCTCCCCTTCGATATCCACTTGCCCGCCGCCCGCGTGAACGCGGTGCACAACGGCTTTTTCGCTATGTAAAAGAATATCGCCGACGTATTCCGTTTCAAACTCGTCTTCCCCTTCGGTTTCCCCCGAAACGCAAACCGTTTTGCATACGGACAAAGCGTCCGTTTTCGTAATCAACCCGTCGCCGCCCGACAAATATTCTATTTGCTTCCCGCCGTAGACGGTCAAATCCGCGTCCACGATCACGGAAATATATAACCCAGAGCCTTCCCGACGCCAAGTTACGTTCTCTGCCGATAATACGGCTTTAGCAAAGCACGCGGGGGTTACGCAGCTCCCTTCCGCTTTGTGGTAAAACTCCACGCCGCGTTCCGCACGACAAACTTTCCGTTCCCCGTCTTCGTATACGATACAAAGCAATACTTTGCCCCCGTATTGCACTTCGCCGTCCGAGCAAGTACATTCGGTCGGCACGGCGCGGGCTTGCGCCGCCAAAATACTGCTGATCTCGCTCCCCGGAAGCCGACATTCGACGATGGATTGTCCGTTTAAACGGCACACTTCTCCGACGTAACGATAGGTTTCAAACTGCGGTTTTATCATAATTTCCATCTCCCTTTAGCTGATTTTTGATTGCCCTTTTATCTTATGACCGCAAACCCTAAAACAGAACGGGTTTTTGCCCGAAAACGGGATTTTTTCTAGAAAATGGATAATTTTTCCCGTTTTGGGAAATACTCGTACTATGATTAAACCGCAAAAAAATATCAAAGACGTTAAACAAATGGTAAGGGCTTGCTCGGCACAGCGCGTCGCCGTCAAAGTCAATTTGGGCAGAAACAAGAGCGTGAGCTATTCGGGAATCCTTTCGGGAATCTATCCCGCGCTATTTACGGTAAAACCCGATAACGAAGATTTTCTCGGCAAAACCGCGTACTCCTATTCCGACGTGCTGTGCGGGAACGTCAAGATCAAACGGCTGTGATAGCCGTTTTTTTCTTTGCTTGCGTCTTTCCATAATTTCCAAAGCCCCGTTTTTGTTATTCTTGCTTTAAACGTTTGACAAAAGCGCGGAAATACTCTATAATGTAATTTAATAAATTAAATTAACGTTCATGCGTTCAAAAGAGAAGTTTTATATGGAAAAGAAACAAAGAAAATTTTTTACCGCGGAAAGAAATTCCCGCTTGCTTGCGATTATTTTATTGTCGGTTGTTTTTTCGGCAATGATTTTTATTGTTACTCCCTTTGAAATCTATTGCAACAATATCGAAGAAATTGCTTTTTCCGTTCAGGAATTTATCGGGATACAGACCCTTTACGCGACAATATTCGCGATTTTTGTGTTCTGTATCCTGTTTTTTGTTCCCGCGTGCGTATACCAATACGTGTACCCCGCGTTCATCGGGCTGCTGCTCATGTTCTTTTTACAAAGCAACTATCTCAATATCGGGTTGACTTCGCTTGCGGGCGACGACATGGGTGAAACCACGTCCACTTGGACGTATATTTGGAATACGACGGTTTGGGTTCTCGTCATTGCGGGCTCGATCGTGGCGTACCGCTTGGTCAAGCAAAGAAGCGCAATGCAACTCGGCGCGTTGATCTTGACAATCGCGATCACCGCAACGCAACTGATGAATTTTACCGTAACGTCCCTGAATACGAAAGGCGCGTACGATTCCGCAATCGACCGCGTATACGGGAAGTACGAAGACAGCCCCCGTTTTTTGACGAATAAAAATCTCGGCACGGTCAGCAAAAACCGCAACGTGATTATGATTTGCGTGGATCGGTTCGACTCGATATTATATGCCGAACCCGCTATGCAAAAGTATCCCGAGCTTTTCAACTCGTTGGACGGCTTTACTTATTATGAAGACGCAATTTCTCTGTACGGGTATACGTTCCCGTCGGTAGGCTATATGATGTCGGGCATCGAATATAACAACGAAGAAGGCGATCATAAAGCGTATTTCCACGACGTCTATAACAAAAACCAAACGCTGAACGCGCTGCACGACGCGGGCTACTCGATCCGCTTGTTTAGCGAGAGCTATTACGATTACACCAACGCAAACGACTTGCCCAATTACGTGGACAACGCGGTGGAAACGACGCGGGATACCCTTTCGACAATCGTTAGAAGAGAATGGAAGTTCGGGTTGGCGATCACCAAAATGTCGCTGTATCGCAGCTTCCCGTTTGCATTGAAAAAGACTGTTGGCGGCATTAGCTCGGATACTTGCAACGAATACATTTTGTATACGAGCGACGAACTGCAAGGTTACCATACTTGGTCGTACGATTTGAAAGACGCTTACGACGATATCAAAGCGTTCGACGGCAGCTTCACCGCGACGGAGCAAAACAACTTCTCGTTCATTCACGTAAGCGGTTGTCATTACGCAAAGCACGACGCGGAATGGAACAAAGCGAAAGGAAAAGAAAAGAACGATATCATTACCGCTGCGAAAAACAGTATGGAACTTGTTTCATTATATTTGCGGAATATGAAAGCGGTTTCCCCCGACTTATACCGAGATTCCACCATCGTAATCATGGGCGATCACGGCAGAGTATTCAACCGCCACGCAAATTTTTCGGACGCGATGATGACGGCGGTATTTATCAAACCGTCGGGCGCTGCGGATACGCCGCTGAAAACGTCTTCCGCGCCCATTTCCCACGAAAATATCTGGCCGACGATCTTCGAATCGGAAGGCTTGGAATACGATAGAACTGCTTGGAAACCGTCGGTATTCACCATCGAACAAGAATATCAAACGAACGGCACGTACCCCGAAAGAAAATTCATTTGGACCAAGCGCAGAAGCGATCTCGGCTCTTACGACGCCGTCGTCTATAAAATCAACGGCAGCGCGCGGGATTTCAAAAATTGGACGATTGAATCGGAAACCTATTACGGCCACCCCTTGTTCGCAAACTAAACTACTCACGGCAAAAGGATTTTATTTATGGATACGATCATACATTATTTGTGCATACCGCTCGGATATTTGATGAAATGGTGCTGGCTCTTGGTCAAGGACTACGGGCTTGCGATCCTGCTCTTTACCCTTGCGACGAAAATCGTGCTGCTCCCCGTCTCCATTTGGATTCAAAAGAACTCTATTCAAATGGTGAAGTTGCAACCCGAAATCAACCGACTCAAAGTCAAGAATCACGGCAACGCTGATTTGATCGCGGAAGAACAGTTAAAGCTTTTTAAACGGGAGCATTATCATCCCATGCTTTCGCTCATTCCGCTCGTTTTACAAATCGTATTGCTGCTCGGCGTAGTGCATATCATTTATCACCCTTGGACGTACTTGTTCGGAGTTTCCAACGCCGACGTTTCCGCGCTCGCGGCAGAGCTTGGCGTGAACACTTCGGTTTCGTCCTTCCAACTGAAAATCGTAGCGGCGTTCCAATCGGGTGAACTCAACGCGGCGACGACGGTTGCGGGCGTAGACCCCGCGCTCATAGCGCGTTTGGCGGACAAAGTCGGTTCGTTCGACTTAAAGTTCTTAGGCTTGCATTTGTCCACCGTACCTACGAATACGTGGGGTTGGTATACCTTGATCCCCATTTTCGCGGGCTTCTCGTCTTGGTTGCTTTGTCATACGCAAAACCTTTCGAACGTTTTACAACACGAACAAGGCAAGCTGAATAAATACGGCATCATGCTGATCAGTATCGCACTCTCCCTGTATTTGGGGTTGGGCGTGCCCATTGGAATCGCGCTGTATTGGATCGCGAGCAACCTGTTCTCGATCGTGCAAATGTATTTGCTCAACATTGCGATCAATCCCAAAAAATACGTGGATTACGAAGCGTTGGAAGAAAGTCGGATTGCGCTCGCAAACATGAAAGCGTTCGGGCAGGAAGATAAGAAAAGCGAAGCTTACCGCGCGAACAGACAACGGGAAAAAGCCGATCTCAAACGCTTTAAGGGTATCGTCAACAAACACATTGTTTTCTACTCAGAAAAAGGCGGGTTCTATAAATATTATAAGGATTTGATTGCGGAGCTGTTGGCGCGCTCCAACCTGTCGATTCACTACATCACCAACGATCCCAACGACGTCATTTTCGACGTAGCGAAAGACGAACCGCGTATCAAGCCCTACTACGTATCCCTGAAAAAGACGGCAACGCTCATGATGCTGATTGAAACGGATATGTTCGTTATGACGACTCCCGATCTCAATAAGTATTATTTGAAACGCTCGTTTATCAAATCGGACATTGAATACGTATACGTCCCCCACGATATGATGAGCGTACACATGAGCTTCCGTGAAGGCGCGTTCGACGCGTTCGATACGGTGTTCTGCGTCGGTCCGCACGTGGAAAAGGAGCTCCGCGCGATCGAAAAAGTATATAACTTGAAAGAAAAGACTTTGGTGCAGTTCGGTTATCCTTTGGCGGATATGCTGGAAATCGAAGGCAAGAAAGCGGCGGCGGAAAAGAAATCGGACGGAGTTACGGAAGTACTTGTCGCGCCGTCTTGGCAGGAAGATAACCTGCTCGATTCCTGTATCGACGACATCATCAAAGCGTTGTATTCGGACGAATACCGCATCATCGTACGTCCCCACCCCGAATACGCGAAGCGGTTCGGTTCGGCGCTTGACGAACTCATCAAGCGGTATGCCGATTACGACGAAAATAAACTGTCGTTCGAGCTCAATTTCTCCAAGAACAAGTCTATTTATTCTTCCGACGTACTCATTACCGACTGGTCGGGCGTAGCGACGGAGTTCTGTTTCGCCACCAAACGCCCCGCGGTGTTCGTCAATACGAAGATGAAATGCCCCAACCCCAACTACACGAAGATCGATTTGACGCCCGTGGAAATTTCCCTGCGCAACCAAATCGGCGTTGCAGTTGAAAAGGAAGACGTATGCAATTTGGCGCAAACCCTGCGTACGTTGTCCGAAAACGCGGAACATTACCGTAAAGTGATCGAAGAAACGGAGAAAAACCATATCTTCAACCACGGCTGCGCTGCGAAAGCGGGCGCGGAATACATCCTGCGTTCACTCTCCCAAAAGAAAAAAAATAAAAAATGAGGTATATAATTATGTTGACAAATTTACTCTACATTGATCCCGCCGCTACGACGGCATTGCTCTCTTCCATCACGGCGCTTGCAGTAGCCGGCGGCGCAATCTTCATCATCGTTTGGCGCAAGATCAAGAAAGGCGCTCAAAAGGTGTTGCACTTGGACGAAAACGCGAATAAAGAAGTCGAAGAAGACTTAGTCATCAACGACGAACCCGCAGCCGAAGAAGCGGAAGCGCCCGCGCAAGAAGAAGTTGCGGCAACCGAAACGGAAGAAAACTCCGAAAACGCGTAATATTTTTTGTTTTT
>JAFVRU010000115.1 GCA_017504065.1 Clostridia bacterium | reverse complement strand
GGGGTGGACACCGTTTGCGTTTTAAGCGGGGAAGCGACTTTGCAGGATATCGAAGAAAGTGCAATCAAACCTACGTTTGTTTTAAATAGCGTAAAAGACATTGTTTTATAAGCTTGATTTTTTGAATAATTTTTGATATAATAAACATAAAATAAACCAAAAAAGGAGAAATGAAAAAATGGCTTGGGCGGAATTTACATTTGAATTACGCATCTTGGCAGACCTGCTTTTGTCGGTTGCATTAGGCTTCGTGATCGGGTTTGAACGAAAAATGCGTTTTAAAGAAGCCGGAATCCGTACGCATACGATTGTTTGCGTGGGCTCGGCGTTGATGATGGTGATTTCAAAATATGCGTTTAACAGCGACGCGGACTCCGCTCGTGTTGCCGCGCAAATCGTTGCGGGCGTCGGGTTCTTGGGCGCAGGGATGATCGTATACAAAAAACACGAAGTCCACGGGCTTACGACTGCAGCGGGGATCTGGGCTACTGCGGGCGTCGGTATGGCTTGCGGCGGGCGTTTGTACGTAGTGGCGGTTGGCGCGACTGCAATTTTAATCTCGGCGCAATGCCTGTTCCATTTAAAGTTTAGAATTTTCCATTCCAAGCGCTATTATTCCGTAAAAATTGAGTTTATTCAAACGGAGCACGAGAATTTGAAAATCAAGGAGATTTTCGGCACGGATCGGTTTAACGAATTGGTGATCAAACGCGAAAACGGTCAATTACTGTATAGCGCAACGTTGAATACGGACAAAGAATTTTCTTCTTCCCGTATCAATCAAATCATTGCGGAAAATTCCTATATTATATCCATTGAACGGGTTGAAAACAACTAAGTTTAAGTCTTAAGCCGTCGGGGAGTCGAAATACATAAAACGGAAAATTATCAACAATCCGACGGAAAAAAGCCGAATTGCTGATCCAACGGAAAGTTTTGAAAAAAAGATAAAAAAATTTTTCAGAAAACGCATAGAAACGCTTGATTTTTTTTATCGTATCATTTATAATAATAAAGCTTTCCGAAAGAAACGCCGAAGTGGTGGAATGGCAGACGCGATGGACTCAAAATCCATTGTTGGAGACAACGTGTGGGTTCAAGTCCCACCTTCGGCACCAAAGCTCGTTTTCGTTAATAACGCTTGGGAATTGCCCCTTGGGTTAACTTGCGAAGACGAGTTTTTTTATTCCATCTTTTTATCATTATTATTGACTATGAACACTATACGTTGTATATTTTTCGACCGCGACGGAACGCTTGGCGAACTGACGGATAAACGCTATCCGCAAACGTTTTCCCCTTTTTGCGATATCCGCGCCGTCTTTACACAATTAAAAAATCGCGGTTTTATTGTGGGAATTCTCACCAATCAATCGAGTATTGCCCGCGGTACGGGGGCAGGATACGATTTTGACGCCGAATTTGCCGCCTATAACGCCGATAATTGGGAAATCTGTCCTCACGATACGCCCGACGATTGCGATTGCAGAAAGCCCAAAAGTGGGCTTCTTTTACGCGCCGCGCAAAAATTGAACGTTCCTTTGAATTCCTGCCTTATCGTGGGTGATCGGCTCAGCGACATACAATGCGCTAAAAACGTTGGCGCGC
>JAFVRU010000114.1 GCA_017504065.1 Clostridia bacterium | reverse complement strand
TATAAGATGCTTTTGTTATAATTATTTATAATTTCGTGAGAGGTGAAAACTATGGAATTTATCCCTTTTTGGAAAAAAGATATTATCGAACGGGAAACCGTTATGTTTATCGAACGGGACGGGAAGCGTACGGGGCGGTTGGCGTTTTCGCCCAAACGCATTATTTCCGTTACGGACGCGATGGGCAACGCGTACGAAGTGGGCAGGGATTTTTATTTGGACGGCGATGAAATTTGCGCGCTCCGCAACGATTGTAAGTACGTCCGCGAAGAATGGCTTGCCAATAAAAACGTACCCGATTATATCGAGACGGAAAACGAACGCTGGGGCTTTAAAAGCCGTATGCTGATGTCGTCGTTCTATATGTACGATATGTTCTATTTCGTCACGTACGAACGTGGCGACGTGCGGAATATGCCCGCGCCCGTGGCGCAGGATATTTGTTTGCCGCTCACGTACGAACGGTTGAAAAAAGGGAAATTGCATCTCGTGTTTTACGGCGATAGCATCTCCAACGCCGCAAATTCGTCTGGGGAAATGGGAAAGCCCAACCCCGAACCCACTTGGCGGGAACAGGCGAAGCGGAACATCGAAACGCAATTTAACGCCGAAGTAACGTTACATAATTATTCCCGTTCGGGCTACGGCGCGGATTGGGGCAGGGACGCGGTGGAAGAAAAATTCGCGGGCGAAGAAGCACATCTCGTTTTGATCGCTTTCGGCATGAACGACGGCTCGGCGAACGTGCCACCCAAACGCTTTGAAGAGAATTTGAAAGCGATTATGGAAAAAATCCAAAACACCGTCAAAAATTCGGACGGGAAAGGAGTGGAATTTATCTTAATTTCCACGCCTTTGCCCAATCCTTACAGCACGGAAGTAGCGCGGTTGCAGCCCTTATATTCGGACGTGGCGCAATCGCTTGTCAAAGAAGGCGTGGCGCATATCGATATGACGGCGGTTTGGAAATGGTTGATGGGCAAGAAGCGTTATTGCGAAATTTCGGGCAACAACATCAACCACCCCAACGATTTTTCTTACCGTTTTTACGGCGACGGGATCGGCGAAACCTTCCGTCTTTTGAAAAAACAGAACGAAACGAGGCTGTCTTGGTCGCAATATAACGCCGCGCCCGAAGTGGAAAATATTTCGCTTGAAGGCTTGCCTGAAAACGTCAAAGCCGTGTATATTCCGACGGATGTGGAAGGGGAAACGTTGAAGACGTTTGCGTATATCGGCTTCCCCGAAACGCAATCCCCCGCGCCCGCGATGGTGCTTGTGCACGGTGGCGGTGGCTGGGCGTATCTCGAATGGGTACAATCTTGCGTAGCGCGCGGTTACGTCGCGATTTCTTTGGATATGAGCGGCACGCAGTTTGAAAAGAATACGCAAACGAAAACGGCAAACCCGTTTGCGGGCGGGCGGCGGTTAAGCTCGATCCGCGAAACGAACAAACCGCCCAAACAGACGTGGACGTATTCGTCCGTAGCGGCGATTTTGTCGGCGCAGGCGCATCTTCGCAGCTTGCCGCAGGTAGATAAAAACAATATCGGGATCGTAGGGATCTCTTGGGGCGGCGTGCTTTCGCTGCTTGCGCTCAAAAACGCGCCTACGCCGTTTACCGCGGGCGTCATCGTGTATTCGGCGGGCTATATTACGGAAGATTTGTTGGGTTTGGAAAGCGGCGTATTCTCCTATCAAAAAGCGAAGGAAACGTACGATTTTTGTTTGGATCCCCGTAATTACGTAGGCGATATTTCGCCCGTACTTTTCCACGCGGGGCTTGTGGACGGCGCGTTCTCGGCGGTGTCGCGTACCCGCTTGACGCGGCTTTTGAACGGGGATATCGAACACGCGTATTTGCCCGACCTTCTCCACGATAACGCAAGCAATTTCGAAAGCGAAACGGTGTTTTCGTATATGGACGAAAAATTG
>JAFVRU010000113.1 GCA_017504065.1 Clostridia bacterium | reverse complement strand
TACCTTTTTTCGCTTGTATGTTGTGCCATTTGCTATGTCCTGACATGTTTTTCTCCTTCTTTAGATTATTTTTCGAATTCCGTTCTGTTTAACAGATACATTAAAATCCCCGCTGAAACCGCCGCGTTCAAGCTTTCTTGCGTTTCCCGCATCGGAATCTTGACCGTATATTGCGCCCTTTCAAACGTTTCTGCCGAAATCCCGTTCGCTTCGTTCCCGATGGCGAGCGCAAATGTTTCAGGCGACTGAAAAGAAAACGCATTCTCTCCGCCCATATCCGCCGCAATGATCGGCGTACCGTCCAACGCCGAAAAGATGTCTTGCCGAGTTCCGAAATACAGTTTTGTGAAGAACAAACCACTCATGCTCGCTCGAACGCTTTTCGGGGAATAGGGATCGGCGCAGGTTTCCGTCAGATAAATTTCCCGATAGCCCGCCGCATTCGCCGTACGCACGATCGCGCCGACGTTGCCGGGATCGGAAACTCCGTCCAAAAGCAAGCATTTCCCTTGCGGAGCTTGCAATCCGCGCGTAGGAATACGTACCCGACAAAGCGCGCCTTGCGGAGTTTTTTCATCGGACAGGAAACGGAATACGTCGTCGGACACCCGAACGGTTTCCGCGTTCGATTGCGGAAGCTCGCCCGAATAGCTTTCAGAAAGGAATATCCGTTCGATGACGAAATCGCTCTTTTGACATTCCGCGAGCATTTTTCTGCCTTCGACGAGAAATAAACCGTGCTCCTTTCGACCTTTCTTGTCTTTCAACGCCGCCGTTTCTTTGATCAGCGGATTGTTTTTGGACGTTAAAATCATGGGGATACCTATGGGATTATAAAAGCAAAAAGCCTTTTATGGTAAAAGGCTTTTTTTCGGCTATTAGAGCGCCGCTTTTGCTTTTTCTACGAGTTGCGCGAATGCTGCCGCGTCGTTCACCGCTAAATCCGCAAGCACTTTTCTGTTCAAGTTGATGCCTGCAACGGTAAGACCGTGCATAAGCTTGCTGTAAGAAATACCGTTGATTCTTGCAGCTGCGTTGATACGGGTAATCCACAGACGACGGAAATCTCTCTTTCTCAATCTTCTGCCGATATACGCATAGTTCAACGACTTCATTACGGCTTCTCTTGCGATTCTGTAAGAACGGCTCTTGCTGCCGTAATATCCTTTGGAAAGTTTAAAAATTTTTCTACGCTTTTTAACCGCGTTTACTGCTCTCTTAATACGCATAATTCATAATCTCCTTTCTTATTTCTTGTAAGGCATCATACTCTTTACGGTGCTTTCTTGCGTGGAAGAAACGAGAGCCCCTTGACGCAACCGTCTCTTTCTCTTTCTGTTCTTAGTTTCTGCTTTGTGGTTTTTGCCGCCGTGGGTTCTGTTTACTTTCCCCGAACCGGTGAGCCAAAAACGCTTTTTGGTACTGCTATGAGTTTTCTGTTTAGGCATATTTTTATCCTCCGAAATTTTTTATCCTTTTATTGACAGGCTTGTCTAAATTGAAAGCCCGTTTGCCGAAATTATTTTGCGGGCGCGAGAATCATTAAAATGTTTCTGCCTTCCGTCTTGGGCGCTTTGTCCATGACCGCTTTCCCGCCCAAAAGGTCAAAGAAACGTTTCATTACGTCCACACCCATCGCCGCGTGCGCCATTTGTCTACCGCGCATACGGATCGATACCTTTACTTTGTTCCCTTCGCCGAGCATTTCTACCGTCTTTTTCGCTTTGACGTTTAAATCGCCAACGTCAATCGTCATCGAAAGATAAATCTCTTTCAATTCCACGATTTTTTGATTTTTACGGTTTTCCTTTTCACGCTTTGCTTGCTCGAATTTGAATTTCCCGTAGTTCATAATCTTGCATACGGGCGGAACGGCGTTCGGTGAAATCTTCACCAAATCCAAATCTTCTTCTTCCGCAATTTGCAGCGCAGCCGCCGCGCTCATGATCCCGAGCTGTTCACCCGTAGCGGAAATAACCCGAATTTCTTTGTCGCGAATTTCTTCGTTGATTTGATGCTGGTCTTTTATGGTCGTATACCTCACGAAAATAATAAAGGGTTGCCGACAAAAGCAACCCTTTTTACGCATAATCGTCCCCGCTTTTCCGCGGTAGAAAAATTATCGAGCCGTACCGATCCAAACCGCACGGCGAGAAGTTTTGCTTCTGCTTAGCTTCAATATCATAACACAAAGCGAACTCTCTGTCAAGCGTTTTTTCGGTATTTTTTTACTTTTCAAGAATTTATTTTTCCAAACGATCTTTAAACCAATTACAAACGTCCGCCATATACCGCGCTGCTGCGGGCATCAACTCCGCAGGTACGCACTTTGCAAATCCTTGGCATTCCAAGGTTATATCCCCTTGATACCCGATTTTTTTCAATGCCGCAACAATGGCTTCAAAATCAACTTTGTGTGTAAACGGCAAAGCATGAAAATCATAATGCAAATCGTTATCGTGGATATGTAACGCTTGCAAACGATCGCCAAGCGCTTCAATCATTTGCACGGAATTGGTATCCAAGCCCGCCATTTCCGCATGTCCTATATCCAAGCAAGCCACGAAAACGTCGGACGGCAACAGCGATAAGCACGCCAAGAAATCTTTGGGATCGGAACAAGCCGCAGGCGTAGCGTGATTGTCGGTATCATGCCAATTCCACATATTTTCCAAAGCGATTTTTACCCCTGCTTTCCGCGCGTGCGGCTCAAAGCTTTGATATAAAGCCTGATTTTCTTCCGGCGTATAATCGTTGCACGGATGAATGACACAAATTTTTGCGCCCAAGATTCCACTCACTTCGATTGCACGGACAATTTTCGGATGAATCTGCTTATTCCACTTTTCATCTCCTTTAATCGCGGACGCAAACGGAGCGTGCGTTTGATTGCAAATCAATCCAATCGAATCGGCGTATTCACGCAAATTCTGCGCCTTTTCTTTATACTCGTCGCAGAGCATAAAATCTTCAGAGAGTTTATCGCACAAGAGCATAGAAAAATCGTATGCTGTAAACCCGCTATCTTTGAGCAACGTTAAAGTCTTTTTATAATCCCCAAGCTTGGAAAAAGACTCCGTTTCCGTTGAAATCAACATAATTTTCTACTCCTTAAAAAGCCGTTTTATTCGCGATATCGTCCAGAACCGTAGCGATGAACTCGTCTGCAGCGACCGCTCCCGTGTCGCCTTTGTCGCGACGACGAACGGCTACCAAGCCCGCTTCCGCTTCCTTTTCGCCGACAACGAGCATGTACGGAACTTTTTCCATCTGCGCTTCGCGGATCTTGTAACCGATCTTCTCGTTACGATCGTCCACCGAAACGCGAATGCCCTTTTCTTTCATCTTCGCGCAAAGTTCTTTCGCGTACGCTTCCTGTCTGTCCGTGATCGGCAAAATCTTGACTTGCACGGGCGAGAGCCATACGGGGAATTTTCCCGCAAAATGCTCGATCAAAATCCCGATAAACCGTTCAATCGAGCCGAACGCTACGCGGTGCACCATGATCGGACGGTGTTTTTGCCCATCTTCGCCGATGTATTCGAGTTCGAACCGTTGCGGGAGTTGGAAATCGAGCTGAATCGTACCGCATTGCCAAGTTCTACCGATCGAGTCTTCGAGATGGAAGTCGATCTTCGGACCATAGAACGCGCCGTCCCCTTCGTTGACTACGTACGCAAGCTGCATATCGTCGAGCGCGCTACGCAACGCTTCCGTTGCGGTGTTCCAATCTTCGTCGCTACCCATACTGTTTTCGGGACGCGTAGAGAGTTCCACGTGATATTTGAACCCGAACAGCGTGTAGACTTCGTTGATCAACCGCACGATGCCCTTGATTTCGTCTTTGATTTGTTCGGGCGTCATAAAGATATGCGCGTCGTCTTGCGTGAAACAACGAACGCGGAAAAGCCCGTGTAATTGCCCCGATTTTTCGTGGCGGTGAACAAGCCCCAACTCACCCATACGAATAGGCAAATCCTTATAGCTATGCGGCTCGTTCTTGTAAACGAGAATGCCGCCCGGGCAGTTCATCGGCTTGATCGCGAAATCTTCGTCGTCAACCTTGGTCGTGTACATGTTGTCGCGATAGTGCGACCAATGCCCCGACGTTTCCCAAAGCGTACGGTTGAGCATGATCGGCGTATTCACTTCCACGTAGCCTTCGCGCGTGTGGATTTGACGCCAATATTCGATCAACGTATTCTTCAATACCATACCGTTCGGCAAGAAGAACGGAAGCCCTTTGCCTTCGTTGAGAATCGCGAACAGTTTGAGTTCTTTCCCAAGCTTCGTATGGTCGCGCTTCTTCGCTTCTTCGAGCATAGTGAAATACGCTTCCATTTCGTCCTTTTTCGCAAACGCCGTGCCGTAGATACGGGTGAGCATTTTATTCTTTTCGTCGCCGCGCCAATACGCGCCCGCGATGCTCGTCAATTTAAACGCTTTGATCTTACCCGTAGACGGCAAATGCGGTCCGCGGCAAAGATCGGTGAAATTGCCCTGCTTATAGAACGAGATCGTTTCCCCTTCGGGAAGTTCTTCAATGAGTTCGACTTTGTAATTTTCCGAATAGCTTTGCATCAGCGCGATTGCTTCGGCTTTGGGCAGCGTAAAGCGTTCGATGGGCAAATTGCTCTTGATGATCTTTTGCATTTCCGATTCCACTTTCGCCAAATCCGCTTGCGTGATCGGGGTTACGAAATCGATATCGTAATAGAACCCGTTTTCGATGACAGGTCCGATCGAGAGTTTGCAAGTGGGATATACCGTTTTTAAAGCCTGCGCCAATACGTGCGCGCAAGTGTGCCGATAGACTTGTAACCCTTCCTTATCTTTCAGCGTAACGATTTCCAATGCGTCGCCATCGTTTAAAACGTGGGACAAATCCACGAGCTCCCCGTTGACTTTCGCGCATACTGCGTTTCTTGCTAAGCCTTCGGAAATCGCCGTCGCCGCTTGCATTGCCGTCGCGCCGTTTTCCAACGACATACTTTCGCCGTTTTTCAAAATAACGTTCATACGTCTTTCCTCCAAAATGTATCTGTAATTTTTATTTTTTTCGTGTAATAAAAGAAAAAACCTTAAACTCCACCCAAGAGTTTAAGGACGCAACTTCCGTCGCGCGGTTCCACCTTAATTGCCGTAAATACAGCCGCTTCTTTTCCTTTTCAGTTCGTCATACGTAAAGCGGTTTCACCACCGTATCGTCATACCTGCCTTACAGCCAAGGGCAAGCTCTCTGAAAATCCGAATTACGGCGCTACTTGTCTTTACGAGTATTATTCTACACCCTTTCCCGCCGTTTTGTCAACCATTTTACGCAAGTTTTTTCAACAAAAAACCGCTTTTTCTCCGTAATACTTTTCTAAAAACTCCGCCGTTTTTTCATCGACTTCCCCGAAACAGTACACCTTTTCCGCTCCGCCGAGCACGATTTCCCCAATCGGAGACTCCACTCCCGTAAGCAAGCTCTTGGAAAGCGGACGGTATTCTTCGTCGTACACCCGACCGTTTTTTACGTACAGTTTCCCTTCCCCGTCTTCCGTCAAAAAGCCCAAGAAATTCTCTAGCGACGCTTCGCCCATGTCCGCGGGAACGTACTCCGCCACTTCTTCCCAACGCTTTTTCAATTCCTGTAAGCGGAAATGGAACAATCCGTCTAAGCAATAGCTTTCAAAGCCGCGAATCCGACGTTTTACAAACGCTTTGTCTTCCTTATAATCCGCCGCGACGAGCGCCGTAT
>JAFVRU010000112.1 GCA_017504065.1 Clostridia bacterium | reverse complement strand
CTGCAAGTCGTCAAAGAAGAAATCACGCAGATCAAGGAAGCGTATCCCACGCCCAGAAGATCCAAGCTCGTGTTTACGCGAGAAGAAGCGGACGGGATGCTCGCCGTAGCGGAAATCAAGCGCGAGCCCGTAAATTGCACGCTCGTATACACGGCGGACGAAAAGTTTAAAGTGTTGACGGGTAAGCATGCAGACGCGTTACAACAGGCTTTGGAAGGGAAATTCAAACCGCAAACGCTTGCGCTCAAAACCTTGAAAACGATGACGGATAAGCGGATTTTCGCGTTCACGAACGACGGGAATTGTCATCGGTTGGATATTTCCGAGCCTGCGCTTTGGGGGAAAATCACCGACAAGGGCGCGTCGCTTCGCGATTTGTCCAAAACGGCGGACGCGGGAGAACGCGTTGTAGCGATATTCGAAGTCGGCGAACACATGCCGTTCGGGAATTTGATTTTCTTTACTAAGAAAGGTATGATTAAGAAGTCGGAGTGGGCGGAATACGATCAGCGGAAAGAAAATTTCCCTGCAATCAAGCTCACGGACGGCGACGAAGTATTGAACGTGGAACAAGAGAGTTTGGAAACGGAAGATACGATTATGATCGTTACCAAAGACGGGATTTGCTTGAACGCGTTCACGGACGACATTCCCGTACAAGGCAGACAGGCGACGGGTGTACGCGGAATTTCGCTTCGCGACGGCGACGAAGTCGTATTCATGTCGCAAATTGACGACGAAGGCGAAGTCGTGCTTGCGACGTCGGAAGGCAGATTTAAACGCGTATGCGTATCCCAAATCAAGAAAGCCAAACGGTACGGGAAAGGCTCGATCATCGTAGGCTTGGCAGACGGAGCGCAGGTAATCAGCGCAAGCTACGTTACCGTGCCGTATATGCTCGCCGTCGTAGATAAACAGGAGAACGTATCCGAACTTTCTACGGAGCGGGTACAAATCTTAACGCAAAGCAATCGTGCGCAAAAAATTCCCGCCTATAAAGAAGGCTCGGTAGCGCGCGTATTCCCGATGTTTTACAAAAAAGGCGAATAAACGCCGAAATTAGGTTATAACCACCGAAAAACCGACATAGAATATTCCGTAAGCGAATTGCGGAGGTCGGGATTTTGTGGGATTATATTGAAGAAAGAGCAAGAAAGTGCGCGGAATATATCGTAGCGACGGGGTGTACCGTTCGGGCGTGTTCTGCGCATTTTTCCATTAGTAAATCAACGGTGCATAAAGACGTTTCCGAGCGTTTGAAATACGTAGACAAGGATTTATACGAACGGGTCAGGGACGTTTTAGACGTCAATTTAAGCGAACGGCATATTCGCGGCGGAATTGCCACGCGAAAAAAATATACGGGCAAGAGCGGCGAGTAATACAGCGTTCAAAGCAGGGAAGGCACAACGCCTTCTCTTTTTTTGTCGAAAAATACGGAAATCTTTTTGGAACAGTTGAATTTTTTCGTAAAATGTGGTAATATAATTAAAATTCAGCTTTTTGGAGTACGTTTATGAAAAAGATAGCGGTAGTCGGGTTAGGGATCATCGGCGGTTCGATTTGCGGCGCATTGACCAGCGCAGGGTATACGGTGGACGGATACAATAGAAGTGATGCAGCCATCGAATACGCGCTGCAAAAAGGATATATTCGCGCGAAAGCCGAACGGTTAAGCGATTACGACGTAGTGTTTATTGCCGTTCCGCCGACCGCTACGATCGAGCTTTTACGAAACGGAGAATTTAAAAACGGCGCGTTGGTTGCGGATATTTGCGGAGTCAAATCGGTGGTGGAAGCCGCGGTTTATGAGCGGGAAAGGAATTACCGCTACGTCGGCTTGCATCCGATGGCAGGTAAGGAAACTTCGGGGATCACTTCCGCTTCGCCCAATCTTTTCAAGAACGCGAATTTGATCATTACCCGTTCGGATAAAACGTTGGAAACGGACGTGGCGGAGATCAAAGAATACGCCAAAGCGATGCGTTTTGGGAAGCTGATTGAATGTACGTCGAAAGAGCACGATCAAAAAATAGCCTTGACTTCCCAGCTCGCGCATTTGGTTTCCAATGCATACGTAAAAAGCGAACAAGTCCGTCATTGCGACGGGTTCACGGGCGGCAGTTTCCAAGACATGACGCGGATTGCGGGCGTGGACGAAAACATGTGGACAGAATTGTATATGCGCAACCGTGAATATATCGTAAGCGAGTTGGACGGTCTGATACAGCATTTAGCGGAGTACCGCGACGCGATCGCAAGCGGCGACGAATCCAAACTTTCCGAAGCGTTGAAAGCGGGGAGATTGATTCGCGAAACCATCAAACGTGGCAACGATTGAGAAGATTATTTCGCAAAAATGGTATAATTGTTTTACTTTTTGTAAAATATTTGTTATAATAAAAGAAAATAACGCGAAAAACGGCGAAAAATGACAGAAGAATACGAATTGCAAAATTGTACGGTCGAGATTTCGACGACGGTGGACGGCGTAGAAACGCAGATCAAGCGTAAGGGAAAACTCGGTTTATTTACAAGGTCTGTGGAGCTGAGTTATACCGATGAAAACGCAAACGTTCAGTTGCGCCTGCAAGGAGAAAGTGCAACGATTGAACGCACGGGCGATTACACGCTACGTTTGTTTTTAGAAAACGGACAAACGCGCTCGGGTTGGCTCGGGATTGGCGGAGCGGAAGGCGAATTGCAAGTTTTTACTCGGAAAATCGCGTATTCGATCGGGAAAAATTCCGTATTGGCGTCTTTGCAATATACTTTACGTATCGGGGACGAGCCGCAAGAAATGAAGCTTCGGATTTCCGCGCGGGTTGACGAATCGAAATAAAAAGGGGGAGTTATGCGCATACAATATTTGGGACATTCGTGTTTTCGCTTGACGTCTACGTCGGGCGTTACGGTCGTAACCGATCCTTATTCGGGCGTCGGCTACGAAATGCCCGCAAGGGTTACCGCAGACGTCGTTACGGTCAGTCACGGTCATTTTGATCATAATTGTACGCAAGCGATCGAATCGCCGTTTGTTGTTACCGATCAGGCGCAGGATTATGAATTTAAAGACTTGCGTATTCACGGCGTAACGAGTTTTCACGATCCCGTCGGCGGAGCGTTGCGGGGCGAAAACGTGATGTTTACCATCGAGATAGACGGAATCCAAGTTTGCCATTTCGGGGATTTAGGCGAAGCGTGTTCGGCAGAGCTGCTCCGAAAACTTGGTAAGCCCGACGTTCTGTTGTTGCCGATTGGCGGTACGTATACGATCACGGCGGAACAGGCAAAAGTATACGTGGACGAGCTTTCGCCTAAAATGGTGATTCCGATGCATTACCGACCGCAAGACGGGCAGTTGGATATTCAATCGGCGGATGCGTTTTTAAAGTTATTCGATGCGAACTCCGTCGAGTATGTTAAAGACGGCGAGTACGTCTTGTCGCTTGCGGAGTGGGAAATGGGGAAGAAAAAGATCCTTTATTTGGATAGGGTAGAAAGAATATGAGCAAATATATACAGGAATATAAAGAAAAACTCGGAGAGTTCTTGTCCAAACAGAGTTTGGACGATTTGCGCCGTTATGGGAGAGAACTCGGCGTATATTCTCCTACAAAATTGAAAAAACCGGATTTAATACCGAAAATTCTTGCAATTACTTCGGGAGAAGCTGCGCCGATTGAGCGAAGCAAGCGCGGCGCGCCTGTGAAAAATAATTCCGTAAATCCGGATATTCCCGCGGAAGTACAACGGTTACAGTTGTTGTATTTGGATATGCCTACAACGGAAAAACCGCAAGCAGGTAAGATCGACGAGCCCGATTATACGATTACGGACGAAGAAGCGTATATAAATTGGAAACTCTTTCAACAACGCCCGCAAGCGGAAACGTTGACTTTGCATTCGCCTGATTTTGATAAAATTGAAACATGTAACGGGCAACGAATGGTATATCGTGGACAGTTGCAAACGTTGAATAACGTTTCTTTGCTCTTGCCTTTAACGGGCGTAGATGAAACGAAAAAGATTTTAGTGCCGATCGAGCTGATCCACAATCACGGGTTACAGGAAGGGGATATCGTTTCCTGTTACGGAGAGAAACAAGAACGCGTAGTCGTTGCGACAAAAATTTTAACGGTCAACGAAATTTTGTTGGAAGATTTCCGTCGCAAACGCTTTGAAGAAAGTGAAGCTCGGTATCCGTCGGAGCGTATTCGGTTCTATGACGGCAAAAACTTTTCTATGACGGAATTGAAGTATTTAGATTGGCTGATTCCATTCGGAAAAGGACAGCGCTGTTGTGTGTTTGGCGCGCCAAAGTCGGGAAAAACGACCTTGCTTTTGAAAACCATTCGCGCCGCGCGGGAATTAAACGACGACGTAACGGTAATGAGCTTGTTGATGGATCAAACTCCGGAAACGGTCAATCTATTCCAAAAAGAAATCGATCGAGATATGCTCATTTATACGACGGACGAAGACGAAGTGGAAAGACAGATTTTTCTTGCCGAATTCCTTTTACGCAGAGCCAAGAGTTATGCGGAAAGCGGTAGAGACGTCTTATTGATCGTGGATTCGATCAGCGCTTTGGCGACGGTGTTTAACGAAACGAACGATTCGCTCGGTGGGAAAACGCTTGCTTGCGGTTTGGAAACCAAAACCATTCACTACATTAAGAAGTTTTTGGGTTCGGCGCGGTGTTTGGACAAAGGCGGTTCGCTTGCCATACTCGGCGCGGTGGATATCGATACGGGAAATCCGAGCGACGACGTACTTTCTAAAGAATTATCCGCCCGTGCGAATTTGAGTATTTATTTAAAGGACGAGCTTGCGGTGCGGCGCGTCTATCCCGCGATCGATTTTCAGCGTTCGCAGGTCCAGCAACGAGAAGCGTTGCAAACGCAAAAAGAAATCGCATTCGATTTTCTGCTGCGAAACGAGTACCTTGCGAAATACCAAGACGCGGATTTGATCAAGTTGCTCGATCGCTCCAAGTCCTACCACGAATTTGTGGAAAACGTAAAGAACGCGTTGTAAATTGTAACCGTGAACGCCCGATTCCATGATGGATCGGGTGTTTTTTTGCGAAAAAATAGGGAACTATTTTATTTTTTTATACCTGAGTATAACGAATTTTATGGTAAGGTCGGGATTTATCGGGGGTAAAAAATTATGTTTTCAAGTTATCTATAACTATTTTCTATACCATATTTTGTGTTCATACACTTGACTTTAACACAAGATATAGTATAAAATAGTAAAGCACCGATAGGAAACAACACAATATATTGTGCGCTTGGGGATAAAATTGACACAATATCTTGTAGAAATGTTTAAAATATATACAAAAGAAAAGATGGAGTTGGAAGGAGAGAGAAGACATGAAGAAAGAAATGAAAATCATTAAGAGAAGCGGGCAGGAAGTTGTATTTGATAAGGAGAAGATTATTGCCGCGATTAGAAAGGCGAACAAGGAAGTAGGGGAACGGCATCGTATTTCCGAAGCGGCGTTGCTTGCGATTGTAGATATTGTAACGGAAGAGTGCGCGCAACTTGGACGCTCGCCGCACGTTGAAGAAATTCAAGATATGGTCGAAAACCGTTTGATGGCTTCGATGTCGTTTGTGCTTGCTCGAAAATATATAACCTATCGTTATACCCGTGAGCTCGTTAGACGCTCGAATACGACGGACGCGCAAATTTTGACGTTGATCGAATGCAATAACGAAGAAGTAAAGCAAGAAAATTCCAATAAAAATCCTACGGTAAACAGCGTTCAACGGGATTATATGGCAGGGGAAGTATCCAAAGACCTTACCCGCAGAATTTTGTTGCCTGACGATATCGTTGCGGCGCACGATCAGGGTTTGATTCATTTCCACGACGCGGACTATTTTGCGCAACATATGCACAACTGCGACCTTGTGAATTTGGAAGATATGTTGCAAAACGGCACGGTAAGTTCGGGTACGTCGATTGAAAAACCGCACAGTTTTTCGACGGCATGTAATATTGCTACGCAAATCATCGCGCAGGTTGCTTCCAATCAATACGGCGGGCAAAGCATTTCTTTGACCCATCTTGCTCCGTTTGTCGATATCAGCCGTAAAAAGATTCGCGGAGAAGTAGCGGAAGAATTGGCGGAACTCGGTATTGCGGACGAATTTAAAATTGCGGAAATCGCGGAAAAGCGGCTTCGCGACGAAATTCGGCGTGGGATTCAAACCATTCAATACCAAGTCGTAACCCTTTTGACTACGAACGGTCAAGCGCCTTTCGTTACCGTCTTTATGTATTTGAACGAAGCGCGTAACGAACAGGAAAAAGCCGATTTGGCGTTGATTATCGAAGAAACGCTCCGTCAAAGAATTAAAGGCGTGAAAAATGAATCGGGAGTTTGGATTACGCCCGCATTCCCGAAACTCATTTACGTATTAGAACCCGACAATATAGAAGAAGGGCAAAAATATTGGTATCTTACCGAGCTTGCGGCGAAATGTACGGCAAAGCGCATGGTCCCCGATTACATTTCCGAAAAGAAGATGCTCGAATTCAAGGTCGATAAGAACGGGGAAGGGCATTGCTATACCTGTATGGGTTGTAGAAGCTTCTTAACTCCCTACGTAGACGAAGAAGGTAAGCCGAAGTATTACGGTAGATTCAACCAAGGGGTCGTAACGATCAACCTTGTTGACGTAGCGTTGTCGTCGGGTCGCGACGAAGCGAAATTCTGGGAGATTTTCGACGAACGTTTGGATCTTTGCTATCGCGCTTTGATGCAACGGCATAACCGTTTGAAAGGCACGCTTTCCGACGCCGCGCCGATTTTGTGGCAATACGGGGCTTTGGCTAGATTAGGAAAAGGAGAAACGATCGATAAATTGCTCTACGGCGGATATTCGACGATTTCGCTTGGGTATGCAGGTTTGTACGAATGCGTGAAGCACATGACGGGCAAGTCGCACACGGACGAAGAAGCGAAGCCGTTCGCACTCGCCGTAATGCAAAAGATGAACGATCGCTGCAAAGAATGGAAAGCGAAAGAAAATATCGACTTCTCCTTGTACGGAACGCCGCTCGAAAGCACGACGTATAAGTTCTCGAAATGCTTGCAAAAACGCTTTGGGATCATTCCCGGCGTTACGGATAAAAACTATATTACGAACAGCTACCACGTGCACGTTTCCGAAGAAATCGACGCGTTTACGAAACTCAAGTTTGAAAGTGAGTTCCAACAACTCTCGCCCGGCGGCGCGATCAGCTACGTAGAAGTTCCGAATATGCAGGACAATATTCCCGCGGTATTGTCGGTGATGAAATTCATTTACGAAAATATTATGTACGCGGAATTGAACACGAAGAGCGACTATTGCCAAGTCTGCGGGTATGACGGCGAAATCCAAATCCAAACGGACGAAACGGGGAAATTGATTTGGGAATGCCCGCATTGCAAGAACCGTGATCAAGCGAAAATGAACGTTGCAAGACGTACTTGCGGATACATCGGTACGCAGTATTGGAACCAAGGCAGAACCCAAGAAATCAAAGACAGAGTGTTACACCTTTAATGAATTACGCTACGATTAAATGGACGGACATCGCGAACGGCGAAGGAGTACGGATTTCCTTGTTTGTTTCGGGGTGTACGCACCATTGTAAAAATTGTTTCAACGAAGTCGCTTGGGATTTTGCATACGGTCAAGTTTTCGACGCGGAAATACAGGAAAAGATTTTAAAGGAACTCGGCTCGTCGTTTATTGCTGGGCTGTCTTTGCTCGGCGGCGAACCGTTAGAACCGCAAAATCAAGAAGGGCTGTTTCCGTTTATAAAAAAGGTTCGGGAAGCATACCCCGAAAAGAGTATTTGGTGCTATACGGGCTTTGTTTTAGACGAAACGGACGGTACGTTGCGGGAAAAGCAGAAAAATACGCCGTATACGCAGGAGCTAATTTCTATGTTTGACGTTTTGGTAGACGGACCGTACGTGGAAGAATTGAAAGACATTCGGTTGAAATTCCGCGGCTCGTCCAATCAACGCGTGATCGACGTAAAAAAGACGCTTCGGACAAAGGAATGCTCACTCTATCTCGAATAAAAAAAATTCCGTCGCATACAATAAAGTATGTCGACGGTTTTTTCATTTTTTAAACGCAGAATTTGGGGCTTGACGGCGCTTGCAGCTTGCGCTTGTTTCGTCTGGTTTTGCTTTTATGCGTTTTCCTTGACTCGAGTGGAAAAAAGAACGCTCCAAACGAATTTTTACTATTTAGTATCGTCTTCTACGCATTTGGAAGCGAGTACGCACCAAGCGGTATTGAGCGGTGGAGCAGGCTATCTCTTGTCGCACGGTGGACAAGAGTACGTGGCTTTTGCGGTATATTTTAACGAAGACGACGGGCTGGCTGCGCAGCGTTCGCTAACAGAACGCCGTACGGAAAGCGTATTACTGCAAAAGTCGGTTTCCACGTTATACTTTAAAACGCCAAGGGAAAAATCGCTCGCGGATCTTTATGTTTCCGCATTGAAAACGGGATATGCGTGTATGGAGCTTTTAAACGGCGAAATTGCGCGATTGGAGAAAGGCGCAACGCAGGAATCGTCCAAGCGCGTATTGTTGGAATTGGAGCGGGTTACGGCGTTTTTATCGCAAACGTATGAACGGGAGTTCCCAAGCTTTTCCGCTATTTGCGCGGGAGTTTCTAATGACTTGGAAATTTTACTTGCAGACACGGTTTACGCCAACGATTTACGATATTTGTTATGCGAGTGGAGTTTGGAGTACATAAACTTATGTAACGGATTTGCGTTGTAAAGATAAATTTTATGAAAAAGTTAAAATTTTTGAAAAAGTAAGGGAAAAACGCTTGCTTTTTTCTTTTTGATTATGTATAATGATTAAGCTGTCGTTTGAGAGAGCAATAATTGAAATGCTACTGTGGCTCAGTCGGTAGAGCAGCTGATTCGTAATCAGCAGGTCGCCGGTTCAAGTCCGGCCAGTAGCTCCAAAAACAAGTGTTTATGCAAAAAACAATGCATAAACGCTTGTTTTTCTTTGCTTTTTTGCATAAATATTCGTTAAATTTTGCGATAATCGTAACCTTTGGGCTGTAATTTGGGCAGTAAAACCGTTTTATAAGACGGGAAATTCAACCTTTTGCATTTGTTCGTACATAAACTTATCGGGAAAGTGGGTGTAAACTTTTCCAACAAGTCGTTGTGGTGAATCGCCCATCCATATATCGACGATGTCGGGTCGAACGTATTGCTGACAGATTGTAGCGAACGTATGCCGTAAATTATAAGCGGTTTTTCCGTCGAGAATTTCCTTGAACCATTCTTCACGCGGTTTTTTGGAAACTTGAAAAGACAATGGTTTATCCCAGTCAATCAATTCCAGTGCCAGCTTTGGTATAGGGATTTTTTTATACTCAATTTTTCCGCCTTTGCGTTTACGGTTTCGTGCGATTAAAAAGTTGCCTTCACGGCGAGGTGCTTCGTCTTCAATTTCGCAAGGGCGCAAGCCAAAGAAATATAATATGTATGCGCCTTGTTTAATGCGTTCATATTTAGGCTCGTTAAGTCACCGTAAAAACGTCTGAATTTCTTCGACGGATAAACAGTCGCGGACTTGCCTTTCCGCTCGTTTAAAGGGGATTAAAGCGACGGGATTATGCGTTATAATGCCGCTTGCAATCGCGTATTTGAAAATTCCGTTGAACAGGGTACGTAAATCTTCGTATTTGCGCGGTTTTACATCTTTCAAAATTTTGTCGATATCAATGGTCCGAATTTTCTCAATAGGCTTTTTCCGTAAATTTTCGGGCAATGCGTAAAAATTACTTTCGTATTGTTTCAAGCCTTTTTCATTGATTGTCCCGAGTTTATATTGATACCATTCTTCAAAAATCTCGGCTAACAAATTTAATCCGGATTTTTGTTTTTTGACAAGATATTTATCAATATTTTCGGGCAACGTCTTTTCCAAAAATTTTCGTTTGGCTTCGTGCAAATTGACAGAGGCTGCTTGAATGTTATAGCCATTCCGTCGATAACGGATTACAAAATAAAAGCTGTTCTTGCCACTTTTACATTTTCTTACGTGCGCAATATAACCGTTGATTATAAAATGTTTTTTAAATGTTTTATCCATATCAGATACTTCTCCTTTTGTAAATTGAATAGTGTCTGATTTTATAGCTTCATCCTCGCTTATTAAATTTTTGTTTTCGTTATAGATAAGCGTTTTCAACGTTTCGGTTTGCATAGATTTGTCCGCTAAATCCAAAACGAATTGAATATTCTCATCCGAGTTAGGTTGTGCTTTTAAGGTCTCAATAATTTCGTTTAATTTTTGTAACTCTCTATAATTCAAATCTCCTTTTACAATTTATTTAGGTTAAGTAATCGTACTCTAAACGGAAAGAAAAGTACGATAAACCTATCAAATTTCTCCTTGCTAATTCCCGAAAATTACGGGTGTGATAAGCACGCATTGTGTTCCGCTGTTGTTTTCGTCTATACGGTTTTCCCCGTGATAGCGAATTGGATTCAATTGTGTATTCAGTTGTAATTTAGAATGTTAATACGATATTATACGCAATCGTAAACATTTGTCAAGCGTTTGGACGGTATTTTTTAGTAAGGGTCGTCATCAACGAAAAAATGTTTATCGTCGTTGTCATCATCGATATCGTCGCCTTCGTATCTACGATAACGCCTTGCTTGTTCGTCGCAAGTGTTATAAAAATACGAAGAACTTTCTCCACGTTTAGCGCCGTGCTTTTTAGAGACTTTTTGCCAGAACGATTCTTGTAGCCAAGAAAACGAAACAAGCCCGCCGTGCTGTGCCCAAAATTCCGAACGCGAGAGTAGGGGAGAATACTTGCTTTCTTTTACCCCGTACTTGGGTTCACCGCACTCGTCGCGAAGCAACGCTTTCTTTCCTGGCTGAGACGGGTCTTCCACATAATAACGGATACGCCATTTGTTGGTAAGTGGAACAAACCAAACCCAAAGATTGCGACGATTACCCTCGTAGATAACGTACGCACATACGATATTTCTATCCGTTTGTTTGTAGCCCACTAAGTCAAGCGCGAATTGATAGCATTCTTGGAAATAGGCGTCAATGGCTTTTTCATTTGGAAAGCTTTCAAAGAATTCCAAATTACCGCCGAACTGCAAACAACACATAATTTTGTTTTTACCGCGATTATTGTAAATTGCGAAGTTGTTATTGACTATGTATTGCCATTTGTCCATAAAAGACATAGTTTTCGGTACGAACGTTTGTACTATATTGTCCTTGTTTTGTTCAAGATATTCTTCGTGCTTTGCAATTTCTAGCTTATTAAGTCCAAACTCGGATATCGTCTCTTTCTTGTCTCTTGCTCTATCAACTTTCATTTGATAGGCGTGATAATCCCAACCGTCTAATTCATAACTCATACTTTTTTCCTCCTTATAATTATTTCCGGTTAACGGG
>JAFVRU010000111.1 GCA_017504065.1 Clostridia bacterium | reverse complement strand
GCGCATTGCGCGTATCCCCGATTCAAACGCCGTCGCCTTATCCGCAAACTTCATCACGTCGCAGGTCGCCCCCGTTTGTCCCGCAGAGATTTCCCCGCGTTCATCGCAAATCAAGACGTTTTTCATGGTCTTTTCGCTGATAATTCTACCCAAATCCCGCAAAATCGTTGTTTTTCCCATTCCGGGCGGCGACATAATCAACAAGTTTTTTACTTTGTCTGACATACATCGATGGTAGATTTCACTCCCACACCCCCGTATTTCATGGGGAATGCGAATACAAAGCGATGAAAAATTCCGTAAGGCTAACGGTTGTCCCTTTTCGAATACGTACTCACCCGCTAGACCGATCCGCTCCCCGTTTTCCGCCGTTAAAAACCCCTTTTTGATTTGTTCTTCGACTGAATAGACGGAATACTTGCCTGCGCGAAACACGCAATCTGCAATTTCATCCATGCTGCAGCGAAGCGCTTTTTCCGATAATTCCGTAATACCGTAGGCGCTTAAATAACAAAACCGTCCCCGAAAATTCACCATTGTCGGCTTTTCCGCCCGCAAACGGATTTCGTACAAATAGCGAAGATTGACGTTAGAAAGTCCGTTTAAGACGGAATCAGGTAAAAATTCAAGCATTTGTTATACTATATGTTTGAGCTCGTCCAAATAGAACGAAAAATAAAAAACATCTTCCTTTTCAGAAAGATGTTTTTTATGCTTTTAAAATGCTTATTTGCTATAATCAAAAAGCATTTGCGACGTCTTATTCACAAAATCCGCAAGTTCTTCCGACGTGAGTTGCTTGAACGACAACATCGCCAAATAATAGACTTGGTTGACAATCATTTTTTGCTTTTCTTCCGACTGCTTTAAAAGCCCCGAAATCACGGGATTGGTCAAATTGACAACGAGCGTTGCATTCTTGGTCGGATCCGTTGCTTCCATGCCGTAGAATCCGTTCATTTCCGACATTCTACGCATAAATTCTTCTACGTTGACGACCGCAGGAAGCTTCCCGTTTTTGAATTTTTCCGCTTTGACTGCAATTTCTTGATTGATCAAATACTTTTTAAACAAGTCTACCATTTCCTTGCTATCTTCTTCCGCAACGGTTTCCCCTTTCAAAGCTCCGTCTACGTCCGCGTCAATGCGTACAAAACGGCACTTTTTCGGGTTTTTATACTCAAGATAGCTGATGAAATGCGTATCGATATACGTATCGCAAAGCAAGGCGTCGAGTCCCGCTTCTTTAAACATAGCGACGTATTGCGCTTGTTGCGTTTCGTCGGATACGTAGTAAGTCGCTTGGGACTGCTCGCCTTTTTGCGCCGCTTCGTCGCTGATTTCTTCGCCAAAGTATTCAACGACAGGCTTATATTCCCCGTTTAAGTTCTTGAAAATGAGAATATCCTTAACTTTTTCATAGAAATCTTCTTCTTTTAAGCAACCGAATTTGATAAACGTAGAAATATCTTTCCAGCAGTTTTCGTAATGTTCACGCTCATTTTTAAACAAAGCCGTTAATTTGTCCGCTACTTTCTTCGTGATATGCTTCGAAATCTTTTGCACCTGTTTATCGTTCTGCAAAAAGCTTCTCGATACGTTCAACGGAATATCGGGGCAGTCGATTACGCCGTTTAAGAGCATTAAAAATTCGGGAATAACTTCTTTAATGTTATCAGCAATGAATACTTGGTTGCAGTACAGTTTTACTTGCCCTTTTTCCAGTTGAATTTGCTTCTTTTTCACCTGCGGGAAATACAAAATTCCTTTTAAACGGAAGGGGTAGTCCATATTCAAATGAATCCAGAACAACGGTTCGT
>JAFVRU010000002.1 GCA_017504065.1 Clostridia bacterium | reverse complement strand
CTGTTTCCGTTCCATACTTTTTAAAACGCCAACGGCTTGTCCGTGTTCCCAACGACAGCCAAAGCTTTTTGTTTTTCGTCGAATAGCAGCGCGAGCGTTTCCATTGCTTGCTCGTGCGTCATGTCGTTGATTTTCGCAAGCTTCTTTTCAAAATCAAAAATCTCGTTATAATAGAGCAGACTCTTTCCGTATAAAAGCATTTGCGAGTTGGTGCTTTCGTTACTAAAAAACATGCTCGCTTTCATTTGCTCGCGACTGCGAGAAAACTCGTCTTTCGTGATTCCGTTCTTCCGCAGCTCCCCAACGACGTTTGTAATCGCTTCGTACGCGTCCTGTAAATGCTCCACGTTTACGCCCGCGTAAATGTTTACTGAACCGCATTCTTTATAACAGGAATTATACGAATACACCGCATAGGCAAGCCCGAGCTTTTCACGGACTTCCTGAAAGAGCCTTGCCGACATCGAACCGCCCAAAACGCCGTTGATCGCGGTAACGAGTTCTTCCCGTTCGTTTCCGCGTGGTAACGCCGCGTACGCGATCGCCAAATGCATCTGCTCGATCGGTTTGGTTTTGACAAGACTTTGTTTAAGCGTTTGAATTTTCGGTTCTCTTGTTTCAAAACTACCGACGGGCATGTCCGAGAAATACTTCCCGACAAGCGCTTCGATCTGTTTAAAATCCACGCCGCCCGCGAACGAAATAACGATATTTTCAGGACAATAGCGCGCGCGTTTATAACGCTGCAAATCTGCAACGGTAAAACCTTTTACGTTCTTAGACGGACCGAGAATATTCCTGCCGTAGTTTTCTTTGCCGTAATACGCCGAAGCGAGTAAGTCCAAACACAAATCTTCGGGCGTATCTTCGTTCATGGAAATTTCTTCGCAAACGACGCCCTTTTCCCGTTCCATTTCTTCTTCGGGGAACGTCGAATTCAAAAACAAATCGGCAAGCAATTCAAAACAAGCCGAAGTATGCTCCGACGTGCACTTGGAGTAGTAACAGGTCAAATCTTTGCCCGTGAACGCGTTGACTTGCGCTCCGAGCCGATCGAACGCGTCGGATATCTCGAATGCGTTGCGTTTTTGCGTGCCTTTGAACTGCATGTGTTCGATGAAATGCGAAATTCCGTCTTCTTGGTCGGTTTCCGCGCTCGCGCCCGTACCGATGAGTATTCCCATCGTAACCGACATCAAGCCTTCCATTTTTTTGACGACGAGCCGAAGCCCGTTTTCGTAAGTTTTCGTTTGTATCATTTGGTTTTATGCCCCTTGTTTAAATGCCAAATTCTCCGAAACGGTAACCAATTTCAAAGAATTTGATTGGTAATAATTTAATATATCGTCCAAAGCGTCCGCCGTAGCGGGCGTAGGATGCATTAAAATAAAGTCCCCGCCTTTTACGTTTTTCGTAGCGCGGGTATAGATCAAAGCGGCGTTTTGATCCCGCCAATCGATCGTGTCTTTCGACCACAAAATCGTTTTCATGCCCAATGCTTGACAGGCGTTTAACATCGCGTCGCCGTAAGCCCCTGACGGGGGTGCGAATAAGGTCGGTTTTTGCCCGATACTCAACTCGATAAATCGGTTACAATCGTCGATCTCGCGCAAGTTCGCGTCTTGGGAAAGCTTGGAGTGATCTTTATGAAAATACCCGTGATTGCCGATCTCGTGTCCTTTAGCGTAGATTGCGCGTAAACATTCCACGTTATCGTCCGCCCAACAGCCGCCGATAAAAAAGGTAGCTTTCGCGCTATGCGCGTCCAAAATATCTAAGATCCGATAGACTTCCGACGTACCCATGTACACGTTGAACATCAAAGATACGCCGCCCGTGTTCTCGTTTGCATAGCGGTATATTTCCGCACCTGCCACTTCCGCCGTAACGTCTTCGTCCATCGGAGCAAAGCACAGCGCGCCTACGGATACAATCAATGCGCCAAGCACCAAATTCGTAACCACGTTCACTTTGAACGCGCTTCGATCGCGTTTTTGATTACGCATACGTCAACCCCCAAAAAGTTTCTGTATTATCCTATTTTTCGTAAGGTTGCGTTATGCGTATTTTTTAGCGGATTTTTACAATCGTTACGCCCGTTTCGCCTTCGCCGTATTTCCCCAAACGGTATTCGGAAACGTTTTTATGCGCGCGCAAAAATTCGTGTATCCCCGCGCGGAGTTTTCCCGTCCCAACGCCGTGTACGATACGGACTTCTTCCAAATTCGCAATGACTGCGGCGTCGATAAACGCTTCCACGTCGGGCAATGCTTCAAAAACCGTTTTGCCGATTACGTTGATTTCCAATGCAGGACGGGGTTTGGGCGCTAACGTCTTGTTGACTTGTACTTTCTCCGTACGCTTATTTTGCGTGATTTTTGCGGAAATTATGGCAAACAACTCGGAAATTTTACAGCGGGTTCGGATACTACCGCACAAAATCTCCGCTTCGCCTTTTTGCAAACGGATATTTTGCACTATGCCTTCCTGTCCGATATGTTTTAAAAACACCCGATCTCCCGCCTTTAATTTGGACGGATCAACGGCTACGTATTGCGGAATTTGCTCTACGTCCCCGTTCTCCGTTTCGTACGCTTTATCCGACATACGGTTTTTGAGTGTTCGGGCTTTGATTAAATCGGCTTCCGTCAACACGTCTTGTTTGAAAATTTCTTCGATTTCCTGCAAAAGTTCTTCCGCTTCCGCCGTACGCTCGTTGATGATCCGTCGAGCTTCCGCTTTCGCGGCGGTATACAGCTTCTCTTTTTCCTTTTCAAGCCGCGCCTTTTCCCGCTCCAGCGTTTGTAGTTTCTCCCGCCATTCGGCTTGTAAACGATTGCTTTCTCTCAGCGTTTCTTCCGCCTGAATACGGCTCGCTTCCGCGCTTCTAACAATGTTTTCGAACCGTTGCGCGTCTTCCGACAAATTCCCGAGCGCTTCTTGTAATATACTCTCTTTTAACCCCAACCGACGGGAAATCCCGAGCGCGTTACTCGACCCGGGAAGCCCGATTCGCATAACGTACAAGGGGCGCAGCGTGTCCGCGTCAAACTCCATGCACGCGTTTTCGATTCCGTTTGTGGAAAACGCAAACTCCTTTAATGCCGTATAATGCGTTGTAACGACCCCCGCGCAGCCTTTTTTCAAAAGATGAGAAACGATGGCTTTTGCAAGCGCTTGCCCTTCTTCGGGGTCTGTTCCGCCGCCGAGTTCGTCAATCAAAACCAAGCTATTTTCATCCGCTCGGTCCACGATTTCGATAATATTGGTGATATGCGAAGAAAACGTGGATAAACTTTCTTCAATGCTCTGCGCGTCGCCTACGTCGCAATAGATTTCTTCGAACGTGGAAACCGTCGCGCGTTTGGCTGGCAAAAACAAACCGCACATCGCCATCAAACAGAAAAGCCCGACCATCTTTAAGGTAACCGTTTTCCCGCCCGTATTCGGCCCGCTAATCAATAAAAACCGATAATCGCTGCCGAGCGCAAGACTGACAGGTACGACTTTTTTCCGATCGATGAGCGGGTGTCTACCCATTTCAATCGAGATTTGCCCGCCGCCGTTGATTTCGGGTTTCACGCACGAATTTTTATACGCGTATTCCGCCCGAGCGTACGCGCAGTCGATTTCTTCCAAAGTCGAAATATCCCGTTCGAGTTCGTCCGATAGAAACCCGACCCGACGGGAGAGTTCGCCCAAAATTCTGTCGATCTCTTCCTTTTCGTCGATTGCGAGCGATCGGAGCTCGTTATTCATTTCCAAAACTTCTTCGGGTTCGATGAAAAAGGTTGCGCCGCTTGCCGAACGGTCGTGAATAAATCCTTTGACGTTACGTTTGTATTCCGCGCGAACGGGTAATACGTAGCGGTTGTCCCGCATGGTAATAATTCCGTCTTGTAAATACTTGCCTTCGTCGCCCGTTAAATATTCCGCCAAACGCGAACGTATCCGCTCGTTTAATAACCGAATTTCTCGACGGATCGTATAGAGCTTGTCGCTCGCATAGTCGCTAATCTCCGTTTCGCTTAAAATTTTCGTGCGAATATCGTCTTCTAAATGCTCGTCGTAATACAACCGATCTGCAAAATCGCGAAAACGTTGGATTTCGTCGTCGGTTACTCCGATAATGCTCGTCCGCGCAATGCGGGTGGAGCGCAACAAATTCTCCGATTTCAAAAGCTCCCCGCAGGTGAGCGGCGAACCTTTTTTCGCTCGACCGAGCTCATCGGAGAAAGGCGGAAAGTATTCCACTTTCGCGATCCCGTGGATAAAGAGCAATTTTACCCCTTCTTCCGTCGTATTCAAACGGGCTTTCACGTCCGCAACGACGGCGGACGGCTCAGTTTCGAGCAGCCGCGTTTTGCTTCCGTCCAATACGGCGTATTCTGCCGTGAGCGCAAGAATTTTATTCAGTTCCGTTTTTTCAATCGCTTTTCGGTTCATTGTAACCCCTAACGTTTTCTTTCGTTTATAATACGCTATATTACGCCGCGTTTGAAATGCCCCGACGTGTACGTCTTATACGCTTGTTTTTGCGCGGTTTCGTCGTTTTGACAAGCCAACGCGCCGATTTTGTCGTCTTCCATCGTCAAATCCAAAAGTTTGCCCGCGTTCTTCACGCCAAGCCCAACAAGCTTCGCGCAATTATAGACTTCGAAACGGCAATTTCCGTCCGCGGCTTGATAGCGGCGCACGGGGAATTCCCGACCGCTTTCATCCGTCAACGTATACGCGGAACGCCGATCGCAAACCGAGCAGGTTTTTCCGAACGGGCAATAGCATAAATCCATTAGCTTGATATCCCCGCTCGATAACACAAACGACTTTTCCCCAATCAGCGGAGCGAGTTCTTTCTCGTTCGCTTCTTTGGAAAGCGCATAGTACGCAACGCTTTCGTCTTGGAGTAGTTCGAAAACAGACAGCGCGTTGAGTAAATGAAAGCCCGTACCCGCAAACAATTTCAGTCCGTTCTCCCTTGCAAAAACGAGCGCGCTGTAATTCTCGCCGTATATCCCGTCGATCACGGTTTCTTGCAATCGTTCTTGTAAAGACTTTAAATCTTTCGACGTAACAAACGCGGGATAATACAAATATTTCTCAAACGAGCCGTTACAAAAAGACTCGGGAAGCGGCGCGGCGTAATCGTCGGGTTTATAAACTGCAACGTCCACCTTGAGCCCGTCAAACTCCGTAGCGATCACCGCCGTTTTTTCGTTCCTGCCCTTGAAAACGGGGTTAGGAATGGGTTTGTATGCATATTTAATATGCCCGTTTTCCGTAACCGTTTCCGATACGGCTTGGAAAAACGCGCGACGGAACGCGTTCAGCGCCGATTTCGCAACAAACACGTTTTCGTCCAAAACAACGCTTTCAAAGCATACGTCTATCGGCAATCCGTCCGTTTTTAAAAAGCAAGCCTGTAATTCTTCTTTCGAAAGCGGGTGGTTAGCAGCGGCTTGCAAACGCTCCGTAGAACGGACTTGTACGCCGTTCCATTCCGCCACAGCGTATTCTCCGACCCGCAAATCGAGCTGAATCGATAGTTTGCCCTTTTTTTCTCCCGACAATACCCGCTCGTTCACCGCAGTATCCGTGGTTACGAATACACTATCGCCGTTTCTCAAGCGCGTTTTCGAGTGGAGATAGAAGCCTTTTTTGTCGAGTTTCTCAAAGCTCGCCCCACCGATTTCCAAAGCGTCGCGCAAAATTTTAAACGCGTCGCCTTGAAGCGGACGAAAAACGCTCTCCACAAAATATTTGCCGCTGATTACTTTGACTACGCCGACTTTTTCTCCAAGATGTCCCTGCACCGCAGTCGATAAAAAGCACTTGTCCTGTCCAAACGCAAGACCTTTCGTATAATTCCCGCGGTTGTACGTACGTTTTAAATCGGAAAGCGCTTGCGTTTCTCCACCCGTACCGTCGAGCAAGCTACGGTAGTACCGAACCGCCGCCCCGACGTATTCCGCGCGGCGCATTCTTCCTTCGATCTTAAAAGACGTTACTCCTGCTTGCGCCAATTTTTCTATTCCGTCCCCCACGCAAAGATCGGACAACGAAAGCGCGTAATTTTTTTCCGTATTTCCGTTTCGATCATACGCATACAGTTTCCGACAGGGTTGTTTGCACCTGCCGCGATTGCCGCTGTTCCCGCCCGCAAACGACGAGAAATAGCATTGTCCCGAAAAACACGTGCAAAGCGCGCCTTGCACAAACGTTTCCGTTTCGATGACTTTCGCAATCTCCGCAATTTCTGTAAGCGGCGTTTCACGAGCCAAAATTACGCGAGAAAACCCGCATTCTTTGGCGAACTTAGCCCCGTCAACCGAACATACGCCCGCCTGTGTGCTTGCGTGCAACACGATCTCTGGATAGTGTTTTGAAACGTATCTTCCAAGCAATAAATCCTGTAAAATGATCGCGTCCGCGCCCGTTTTCCAAACGAATAATAAGGTCTTTAAAAAGGTTTCCAATTCTTCGTCTTTCACGACGGTATTCATTGCGACGTAGACTTTTACTCCGCAAAAATGCGCCTTTTCGATAACGGCGCGGAGCGCCGCCCCGTCAAAGTTTTCGGCGCTTTGACGAGCGGAAAAGGAGCTATAGCCCAAATATATAGCGTTTGCGCCGTTTCGGATTGCCGCGTCGGCGCAAGCCGCGTTGCCTGCGGGAGCTAAAATTTCTAACATATTTCTTTCGTTTATCTGCCTATACTGCGCGTAATCAGTTCTTCCGAAGCGTCGTAGCCCATACTCTTTAAACGGAAATTCCGCGCCGCAACTTCAATGATGATCGCAAGGTTTCTCCCGGGACTGACGGGAATGGTTAATTTCGGTACTTTGATCCCGAAATAACTTGCAGACGACATTTCGTCGCCAACCCGATCGTATTCCTTGCCCTGTTGCCAATTTTCAAGCTGAATGATTAGTTGAATTTTTTTCTCGTCCAACACCGAGCCCGAACCGTACATGCTTTTTACGTTGATGATCCCGATTCCGCGCAGTTCCATGAAATATCGAATGATATCGGGCGCTGTACCATAGAGCTCGTTGGCGATTTCTTTGATAATTACGCTGTCGTCCGCGATCAAACGGTGTCCGCGTTTGATCAGCTCCATCGCCGTTTCACTCTTTCCTACGCCGCTCTTGCCCGTGAGCAAGATTCCCACGCCGAATACTTCCATTAAAACGCCGTGTTCGTTGAGCGAAGGCGCTAACAAGCGGTTTAAATAAATATACAAATCGCTCATTAAGTCCGTCGTCATTTTCGGACTGCGGAAAATCGGGCAAGCGACTTGTTTCGCTGCGTCGACAAGTTCAGGAAGCGCAGGTAAATCGCGGCTTAAAATGATACACGGCAATTCCCCGTGCGCAAATAGCGGCGCGAGTTTGCCCGTACGCGCTTCCGATGAAAAGCTGCGCAGGTACTCGTACTCCGACAATCCCAAAACGATAATTCGTCGCGAGTCGAAGTAATTGAAAAACCCGCCTGCGAGTTGTAACCCTGGGCGTTCCACGCTCATACTCGCAAGCGTAACGACGCCGCGACCCGTGTAAACGATTTCTAAATTCAAGTCGGATACAAACTTATCCAACATTACGCTTTGCGTTACCTGTCCGTTCATTCGTTCTCCTTTTCGTACGCGTACGCTTCGATCATGCGTCCTACGCCGTCTTCGTTGTTTGTATATGCAAGCGGAATCGCTTTTTCGCTGTTTATCAATAACGGAGAAGCGTTTTTCATTGCAAAGCCGAGCCCCGCCTTTTCGATCATCGGTACGTCGTTGTATTGATCCCCAATCGCAATCGTTTCCGATAAAGGGATTCCGTAATATTGCGCGATATACTCCAAAGCCGTGCCCTTGGAATTCGTTTTATTGCAAATTTCGATAAAGCGTTCCGAGCTAGTCGTTACGTAATATTCCGAGCCAACTGCGCGCTGAATTTCTTCAAAAATGCGTTGTTGTTCGCTCGTTTTGACGCACATTAAAAATTTCACGGGAGCAAAACCCTGTTCTTTTAAAAATTGCGACATGGTGTTCGGCGCAACGACTTTGCCTTTGACTATCTCGTGCCTTTCGTAATACGCAAGCTCTTCCCCGCCCCAATTCACAAAAAACTCCTTGGGTTTAAACGTTTGGATATATAAACCCATTGCTTCTAATTTTTCACAAATTTTTACGGCTTCAGCGTTGGGAATTCCCGTTTCGAATACCGTTTCCCCCGTTGCCAAATCCGCAATCCAACCGCCTTGGAAACAGGCGACAAGTCCTTGCAAGCCCAAACTTTTCGCATACTCCACCGACGACGTAGCCATTCGGCCTGTAGAGAGCACGAATCGACCGCCTTGTGCGATATACTCCTGAATGGCTTTTCGCGATTTTTCACCGATCGTGCCATCCGAACGCAGCAGCGTGCCGTCTAAATCCGAAACGATGAGTTTGTATTTTATCTTTTGCATAACTTCTCCTAAAGCTGTTCTTTGAAATATTGATAAATCGTTTGCGCCAATTTCTCGCCGATTCCGTCCGCCGACGACAATTCTTCCACGCTCGCCTGCATGATTTTGTCGATTGTGCCGAATTTCTCCATTAAGGCGATTTGTTTTTTCTTCCCAATCCCGTCGATTTCCTGTAATACGGACGCTAAATTGCGCTTGGAGTGGATATTCCTAAAATACGTGATTGCAAAACGGTGGGCTTCGTCGCGTAGTCTTTGCAGCATTTTCAAGGCGTGATCCCGACGATCCAAGCGGATACTTTCCGGCGAAAACAGTGTGAAAATTTCTTCGTCGCGCTCGGCAAGTGAAATGAGTTCTATATCCGTAATCCCCGCTTCGTCAAAGATCGCCTTGACCGCCGAAAGCTGACCTTTTCCGCCGTCGATCACGATGAGATCGGGCTTAGGAAAACGATCTTCTTCGTCCGTGCCCAATTTTGCCAAACGTCGGCGCATCATTTCTTGGTGGGAAGCGTAATCGTTCGCGCCTTCGACCGTCTTGATTTTAAACCGACGATAACTGCTCCTGTCGGATTCCCCGTCGATAAAGACGACCATCGATCCGACTTTGTCTACTCCGCTGATATTCGAAATATCATAGCATTCCATACGCTTGGGATATTTTTTCAGCCCCAATACATCCTTTAAGCGTTGGCAGGCGTTTTTCGTCATATCGTCTTTGTGCTTGATCTTATCGACGGATTTGGAAAGATAATCGGCGGCGTTCTTTTCCGCCATATCTAAAAGTTGCCGTTTTACGCCTTGTTTGGCTAAAACGATCTCCACTTTTTTCCCGAACTTTTCCTTGAAATACTTTTCAAGCAGTTCCTTTTCACAATCCCCTTGCGTAATGATCTCGTCGGGAAGCTCCCGCGCTCTATAAT
>JAFVRU010000110.1 GCA_017504065.1 Clostridia bacterium | reverse complement strand
GCGTTCCGCTGCCTTTTTGGGTATGATGAGGAATCATACAGCGGGTTATGAACGTTTCGTAAATAACGGAGGTAAAGTCTAAAATGAAAGGATTGATCGAAGCTATCAACGCTGAAAGCATGAAATCCGAAGTTCCCGCATTCGAAGTGGGCGACACGATCAAGGTCGGCTACAAGATCATCGAAGGTGGCAAGGAAAGAGTGCAAAATTTCGAAGGCGTCGTTATCGCAAAGAGAAACGGCGGCATTTCCGAAACGTTCACCGTACGCCACATTTCCTATGGCGTAGGCGTAGAAAAGACGTATCCCCTTCAGTCCCCGAAAATCGCATCGATTACGGTGGTTAGAAGAGGTAAAGTTAGAAGAGCGAAGCTCTATTATTTGCGTAAGCTTACCGGTAAAGCGGCGAAAGTTAAGGAAAAAATTTAAAATCTCGGAACACCGAAAAGAGTGCGTCTGCCCAAAGTCAACGGCGGACGTATTTTTTTGCAAAAAACGCCCCCCAAACTGTTTACTTTTTTTTGTTTTTCGGTTACAATAGAGTACAGGTATATATATAAGGAAGGGAAAACCCGAAAAAAAGGGAGTTTTGACAAATGATCGCGAAAGTACAAAGTTATGCGTTATCGGGATTAGAAGGAGTTTGCGTAACCGTCGAAGCGGATATTTCCAAAGGCTTGCCGTCGTACGATATGGTCGGCTTGCCCGACGCCGCGGTGAAAGAATCCAAGGAACGGGTCAGAAGCGCGGTGAAAAACAGCGGACTCGAATTCCCGATCCATAAAATCACCGTCAATCTTGCGCCTGCGTACGTAAAAAAGGAAGGCTCGGCGTTCGACTTGCCCGTCGCGATCAGTTTGTTGCTCGCATACGGCACGTTGGAAGCGAACGTGGACGGCTACGTCTTTTTGGGCGAGCTTGCGTTAAACGGCGATCTGCGCCCTGTTTCGGGAGTATTACCGTCGATCATTTCCGCTCGGGATAAAGGAGTTAAGAAATTCATCGTTCCCAAAGACAACGAAAAAGAAGCGGGGTATATTCACGGTGTAGACGTATACGCGGCAAAATCCTTAAAGGAAGTGGTCAACCATCTGTCGGGGTTGAACCCGATTTCGCCCGTGCGGCTGACGGATTATACCATTACGACGCGGGAACAAAAAACGTCCCACGATTTGGCGTTCGTCAAAGGTCAGGCGATTGCAAAACGCGCGCTGGAAGTCGCGGTAGCAGGCGGGCACAACGTCTTGTTCGTCGGGCCGCCGGGGAGCGGGAAAACTATGCTCGCCCGCGCGATTCCGTCGGTGCTGCCCGATATGTCGTTCGACGAAGCGTTGGAGATCACGAAAATTCATTCCGTCGCGGGTACGCTCGGGGAAGCGGGAATCGTTACCGAACGCCCGTTCCGAAGCCCACACCATACGGCGACGACGGTATCCCTTTGCGGGGGCGGGAACAAATCCGTGCACCCCGGGGAAATCAGCCTTGCGCACGGCGGCGTGCTGTTTTTGGACGAATTGCCCGAATACAAGCGCTCGTCCTTGGAATCCCTGCGCCAGCCCTTGGAAGACGGAGTCATCACCATTTCCCGTTCGGGCGGAACGGTAACTTATCCCGCGTCGTTTATGCTTTGCGCGAGTATGAACCCTTGCCCCTGCGGACATTACGGGAGTAAAAAACGTCGGTGCGTCTGTACGCCCAACGACATTCGCAAGTATCGGGCTCGGATTTCCGGACCGCTGCTCGATCGGATCGATATTCAAGTGGAAGTGGACGGAGTAGAATACGACGCGTTGGCCGCGGAAACCCGTGAAGAATCGAGCGCGGACGTCAAAGCGCGCGCTGATCGGGCAAGACGTATTCAGCGGGAACGCTTTGCGGGCAGCGGCGTGCAATCCAACGCGGAAATGGGTGAAAAGGAAAGTCGTTTGTATTGCAAATTAGACTCCGAATGCGAAAACGTGCTTCGGGAAGCGTTTGAACGGCTGCATCTTTCCGCTCGCGCAAGAAGCCGTATTTTGAAGGTCGCGCGGACGATCGCGGACTTGGAGTTGTCCGAACAGATCACGCCCGAACACCTTTACGAAGCCATTTCCTACCGAACCTACGGCGCGGAATTGACGGAAATATAAGCTCGTTTGGTAATCAGGAGAACGCATGACGGAAACCATCGATAAAAACCGCATTCAAGCCGTACCGCTCGGCTCGCCCTTATATCCCAAGGAATGGACGGAGCTAAAAGACGCTCCCCCCGTAGTATACGCGTACGGGGATTTGTCGTTGCTTGCGCAAAGAAAGCTCGTAATCGTCGGTTCAAGGCGTACGCCTGCGAACGCGTTAAAACTCGGCTCGTCGATCGCAAAAGAGCTTTCGGAGAGTATGACGATCATTACGGGAACGGCGGACGGCGGGGATAGCGCGGCGATCGAAGGCGGACTCAACGGCAGCGGAAAAGTCGTGTGTGTGCTCGCGGGCGGGTTTGCCGCTTTGCCGCAAGGCAATCTTGCTTTGCTCAAGCAAGTCGCGCAAAAAGGACTGTTGCTCTCGCCGTACGAATACGATACGCCCGTCCGAACTTTCTCCTACGGGTATCGGAACAAACTGCTTGCCGCATTGGGCGAAGCGGTGTTGGTGCTCGGCGCAGGGGAAAAGAGCGGCGCGTTGGTTACGGCGGATTACGCGTTCCGTTACAAAAAACCCGTATTCGCCTTGCCGTATCCGCCTGCTTCGGCTTCGGGCGCGGGGTGTAACGCGCTCATCAAGCGGGGCGGGTATTTGACGGAAGCCGCGCAGGACGTAGCGCAAAAACTCGGTTTGGCGTTATGCCAAAGACGAACAAGCGTGGAGCTGACGGCGGAAGAAGCCCGAACGCTTGCGGCGTTAAAGGAAAACCCCGACGGGCATATTTCGGAAATCGCAAGAGAAGCGGGCTTGTCGCCCTTCAAGGCGATGGCGGTGCTTTCGGCGTTGGAAGTGAAAGGGCTTGCCGTTGCGCTCGGCGGGAACAGATACGCGCCCGTATAAACGAAATCCGTATAATCGGGAACGGAAAAGCGTATAAAATAATAAGCTATATAGAAAATAAGAACGTTGTAAGGAATATAGTATGGATTTAATTATCGTAGAATCGCCTTCCAAAGCGAAAACCATCTCCAAATATCTCAAAGGCAAATACCGCGTAGACGCTTCGGCGGGACATATCCGTGATTTGCCCGTGCACACGCTCGGCGTGGACGTAAAGAACAATTACGAGCCGAAGTACGTAACGTCCGAAGGGAAAGAAGACGTGATTCGTCGGCTTACGGACGCGACTAGACGCGCAGGGCGCGTATATCTCGCAACCGACCCTGATAGAGAAGGGGAAGCGATTGCTTGGCATTTGCAAACGGTTTTGGGCTTGGACGAAAACGGCGCAAACCGTATCGAATTTAACGAAGTTTCGCAAAAGGCGATCGAAGCGGCGTTGCAAACTCCCCGTCAAATCAATTACAGCTTGGTGGACGCGCAACAGGCGCGACGGGTACTCGATCGGCTTGTGGGGTATAAACTCTCCACGCTGCTCAACCATAAAATCGAAGACAAGAACGGAAACGGCAAACGCACGCTTTCGGGCGGGAGAGTGCAATCGGTTGTGCTCCGTTTGATCGTGGAACGGGAACGGGAAATCGAAGCGTTCAAACCCGAAGAATATTGGAATTTGACCGCGGAATTGCAGGATCTTTCGAAAAACTATACCGCGTTTAAAGCCATGCTCGAAAAGAAAGGCGCGCGGAAATACAAGCCGTCGTCCAAGGAAGAAACCGAGCAGGTTTTGGCGGCGCTTGCAAGCGGACAATTCGTCGTTTCCAAACTCAAAAAGACGGTGGCGAAATCGCATGCGCCCGCGCCGTTCACGACGAGCTCGTTACAACAGGACGCGTCTACGAAGCTTGGCTTTACTGCGCCTGAAACGATGTCGCTCGCACAACACTTGTACGAAGGTATTGCGACGGAAAACGGCGATCATATCGCGTTTATTACGTATATGAGAACGGACTCCGTCCGCGTTTCCAAAGACGCGCAAGCAAAAGCGTTGGAGCGAATCCGCAAAGTCTACGGCGACGAATACGCGCCCGAAAAGCCCAATTATTATTCGACGAAAAAGGGGGCGCAGGACGCGCACGAAGCCATTCGTCCGATCGACGTGGAGATGACTCCCGAAAAGGCGAAAACGTTGCTCGATAAAAAGCACTATGCGCTGTATAAGCTGGTTTACGAGCGGTTTTTGGCTTCGCAGATGGCGGAAGCGCGTTACAACAGTACGCAAATGGAAATCGACAACAGCGGGTACGTGTTCAAGGCGAGCGGGAAAGTGTTGCTGTTCGCGGGCTTTACGGCGGTCTATCAGGACGTAAGCAAAAAGGACGACGAAGACGAGATCAGCTCCGCGAAGCTGTTGCCGCCGCTGAGCGAAGGGGATACGCTCCGTTTGAATCAAATGCAAAAGGAACAAAAATTCACCAAACCGCCGCTCCGTTACACGGACGCGTCGATCGTAAAAGCGATGGAAGAAAAGGGGATCGGACGTCCGTCCACGTACGCGACGATCATTTCCAAACTCATGCAAAAATACGTCAAAAAGGACGGGAAGTACATGAAGCCCGCGCCGATTGCCTACGACGTAGTCGATATGCTCGTGAAATGCTTTGTAGACGTTATGGACGTTGGGTTCACGGCGGATATGGAAAACAAGCTCGACGATATCGAAGAAGGCGGCGTAAATTGGCGGAACGTCATTGACGGATTCTATCCCGATTTCGAGAAAAAATTGCGCGCGGCGTCCACGTACGGCGACGAGTTGACGGAGAACGTTTGCGGAAAATGCGGGCATTTTATGATCCGTCGCACGGGTCGGTTCGGAAGATATCTCGCATGTTCAAACTATCCCGAATGTCAAAACATCATCAGCGAAAGCAAGGAAGAAATTTCCGCGGTGCGCTGCCCGAAATGCGGGGAAAATATGGTGGTCAAGAGCGGGAAGTTCGGGAAATTCTTGGCTTGTCCGAGCTATCCCGACTGCAAATCCACGATGTCCATGCCGACGGAAGAAGCGCCCAAGCTCGCGGGGAAATGCCCCGAATGCGGCGCGGCGATGACCGTTCGGAAATCCAAGCGCGGGAAGGTCTATTATAGCTGCTTGGGTTATCCCGATTGCAAGTTTATGAGCTGGGATATCCCTACGGGCGAGAAATGCCCCGAATGCGGAAACGCGCTCGTTTCCACGGCTCGCGGCGGGATTAAGTGTAACAATAAAGATTGTAAATACCGCGTAAAAGGGGAAGAAAAGCCCAAGAAAAAGGCGGCGACGGTGCAGCTTGCGGACGGGTTTGAAGCTCCGCCGTTGATGGAAGAACCGCAATATTTCGATTATGACGACGAAACGGCGGGATATTTCCCCGAAGGGTTGGAAGATGTCGAATAAGCAAAAAGAAGTCGTCGTGATCGGCGGCGGTTTGGCGGGCAGCGAAGCGGCGTATTATCTCGCGAAAAACGGAATCAAAACCACGCTCGTGGAAATGAAACCCAAAAAATTCACTCCCGCGCACGAAAGCGAAAATTACGGGGAGCTCGTTTGTTCGAACTCCTTAAAAAGCAACGACGTATATGCGAACGCTTGCGGACTTTTGAAAGAAGAAATGCGCTTGCTCGGATCAATGATTATCGAAGCGGCAGACGAAACGAAAGTCCCTGCGGGCGCGGCGCTTGCGGTCGATCGGGATGCATTTTCGGGGTATATCACCAAGAAATTGCGCTCGTGTCCGAATTTGACGCTGCAAACGGACGAAGTTTTTGAGATCCCCGAACCGCAAAAGGACGGGGACAGGTACGTGATCATTGCGACAGGACCGTTGACTTCGGACGCTTTGGCGCAGGATATCCGTGAAAAGACGGGCGGCGGCTTGCATTTTTACGATGCTTCCGCGCCGATCGTGTCGGCGGAGAGCATCGATTACGCCCAAGCGTTTACGGGGGATCGCTACGGCAAAGGTACGGGCGATTATATCAACTGCCCGATGACGAAAGACGAGTACTATGCGTTCGTGGACGCGCTTTTACAAGCGGAACGCGCGGACTTGCACGCGTTTGAAAAGCGGGAAATTTTCGAAGGCTGTATGCCCGTGGAAATCATGGCTTCGCGGGGGAAAGACACGTTGCGGTTCGGCACGTTAAAGCCCGTAGGACTTTTCGACGGGGACGGGAAACGCCCGTACGCCGTGTTGCAGCTCCGCAAAGAGAACGAAGCGGGTACGGCGTATAATTTGGTCGGATTTCAAACGAATTTGAAGTTCGGGGAGCAAAAACGGGTGTTCTCGATGATTCCCGCGCTGCGCAACGCGGAGTTTTTACGCTACGGCGTGATGCACAGAAATACGTATATTCAATCCCCCGACGTTTTAAATCGGGATTTTTCGTTTAAAAATAATAGACGGATCTTTTTCGCAGGACAGATTACGGGGGTAGAAGGGTACGTAGAGAGCGCGGCAAGCGGTTTGCTCGCGGCGATTCGAATTGCGGACGAAATTCTCGAAAGACCCACCCACGTATTCGATGACGAAACGGTTTGCGGCGCGCTGCAAACGCATATTTCCACCCCGAATAAGGATTTTCAACCGATGAACGCGAATTTTGGAATACTCGCGCCCCTGCCCGTAAGGATTCGAGATAAAAAGGAGCGGTATCACGCGCTTGCGCAGCGGGCTTTGGAAAAGATTCGATCAGAGATCGCAAAAGGGTAAAAAATAGGAGAAAGGCTATGGAATTTAGAGGTACGACGATTTGCGCCGTCAAGAAAAACGGCGTAACGGCGATCGCGGGCGACGGACAGGTAACGCTCGGTGAATCGGTGATTTTTAAGAACACGGCGGTCAAAGTCCGTCGGATTTTCGGTGGAAAAGTCATTTTGGGCTTTGCGGGCACGGTAACCGACGCGTTCGCGTTGACCGAACGTTTCGAAGGCATGCTGAACAAATTCAGCGGCAATTTGATGCGCTCGGCGGTGGAGCTTGCGGAGCTTTGGAGAAACGACAAAGTGGGTAGAAAGCTGGATGCGATGATGATTACCGCGGACGAGAACACGCTGCTCATTTTATCGGGCACGGGCGAAGTCATAGAACCCGACGAAGGAATTTGCGCGATCGGCAGCGGCGGGAACTACGCTTTGGCGGCGGCGCGCGCGCTGTATAAGGAAACGGATTACGACGCGGAAACGATTGCGAAAAAAGCGTTGAAAATCGCTTCCGAGATTTGCGTATTCACCAACGACAATATCCGTTGCGAAGTCGTAGGACAAGCGGAAGAACCGAAGAAAGCGGGTCGCAAACGCGCGGCAAAGGAGAATTGAGTATGGATTTATCACCCAAACAAATCGTGCACCGATTAGACAAATACATCATCGGTCAGGACGACGCGAAGAAAGCGGTGGCGATTGCGCTTCGCAACCGTTACCGTCGCGCGCAGCTCCCGATCGAGATCCGTGAAGAAATCACACCGAAGAATATCATTATGAAAGGTCCGACGGGGGTCGGGAAAACGGAGATTGCGCGTCGGCTTGCCAAGCTCGTGAAAGCGCCGTTCGTCAAGGTCGAAGCGACGAAATATACCGAAGTCGGTTACGTCGGCAAGGACGTGGAAGGCATGATCCGCGATTTGGCGGAATGCGCGTATCGGCTGGTGAAAGCGGAAAAGGAAGAAGAAGTCAAAGCCAAAGCGACGGTTGCGGCGGAAAAACGCATCGTCAAGGCGCTTGCGGAAGCGAAAAAGGACGAGAAAGGGGATACGGCGAAAGAAGTATTCGAAGCCAACCTTCTCGACGGGTTGCGCAAAGGGCTCTACGATAATTTTGCGATCGAAATGGAAGTATTGGACGTGCCCCAACCTATGGAGCTCGTACCCGGCGGGGCAGCGATTTCCATTGGCAGCATTTTCGGGGATATGTTCCAACAAAAGAAAAAGAAACGCCGTTTCAGCGTTAAGGAAGCGTTCCAAATCGCGTTGGAAGAAGAATCTTCCAAGCTCGTAGACGACGACGCGATCAAAGCGGAAGCCATTTATCGCGCGGAGAACGACGGGATCGTCTTTATCGACGAAATCGACAAGATCGCAGGCAAAGGCAATCAACACGGCGCGGACGTGTCGAGAGAAGGCGTACAGCGGGACATTTTGCCCATCGTCGAAGGCTCGACCGTCGTTACCAAATACGGTCCGATCAAGACGGATTTCATTCTCTTTATCGCAGCAGGCGCGTTCCACGTTGCGGCAATCGAAGACTTGATTCCCGAATTACAGGGTCGTTTCCCCGTTTCGGTGGAGCTCCAAAGCTTGACGAAAGAAGATTTCGTGCGCATTTTGACGGAAACGGAAAACTCGCTCACTTTCCAATACGGGAAGCTTTTGGAAGTGGACAACATCGAATTGCAGTTCGGCACGGACGCGATCGAGCGGATTGCAGAGATCGCGGTGGAGTTGAATTTGACTTCGGAAGACATTGGCGCTCGGCGGTTGCATACGGTTATGGAATACCTTTTGGAAGACATTTCCTTTAATGCGGGCGGGGATTATCCCACGTTCACGCTGCGGATCGACCGTCATTACGTTGACGAGCACTTGAAGAAACTCACAAGCGATAGAAATTTGAAAAAATACGTGTTATAAGCGTAAAAAAGACAGGATTTTAGAGTTATGATCAATATACCTAAAGGCACGAAGGACGTTTTACCGTCCGACTCCTATAAATGGCAATACGTGGAAGGCGCGGCGCACGAGATCGCCAAGCTTTTCAATCTC
>JAFVRU010000109.1 GCA_017504065.1 Clostridia bacterium | reverse complement strand
CTTGCAGCTGTAAATCCCCGCTCTTGGAGATCGCCGTGAGTTTTTTGATCAGCTTTTTGAGTTCTTTGAGCTCGTTTTCGAGTTTGAACGTTTCCAACTTCGTCAATCGAGCGAGCCGCAAATCGAGAATTGCTTGCGCTTGTACTTCCGATAATGCAAAACGTTCCATCAATTTTGCCCGCGCGTCCGACGTACTTTCCGATTTTTTGATGATCGCGATGACTTCGTCGATGTTTTGAACGGCAATGATCAAGCCTTCCAAAACGTGGCAACGTTGTTCCGCTTGGTGTAAATCGAACAGCGTACGGCGTTTGATGACCTGTTGCTGGTATTTTACGTAATGGCGAATAATTTCCATCAAGCCGAGTTGTTGGGGTTTCCCGTCCGCGATCACAACCATATTGATCCCGAACGTAACTTCCAAATCGGTATATTTATACAAGCATTTCAAAATCGCGTTCGGGTCGGCGTCTTTTTTAATCCGAATGACCGCGCGCATACCCGCTCTATCCGATTCGTCCGCAACGTGGTCGATGCCGTCCAATTCGTCTTCCTTTTCATCGCACAATTCCACGATTTTCCGCAAAAGTTGCGCTTTATTGACTTGATAAGGCAGTTCGGTAATGACGAGATTGGTTTTTCCGTTATCCGCTTTTTCCGCCTGAATTTTTGCGCGTAACGTAATCTTCCCACGCCCCGTTTTATAGGCTTGAATAAGCTCGTTCGCAAGAATAATCCCACCGGTCGGGAAATCGGGCGACGGAATGTATTTCATCATTTCTTCCAAAGAAATTGCGGGATTGTCGATATAGGCAACGACGCCGTTGATGACTTCTTCCAAATTATGCGTAGGAATATTGGTCGCAAGCCCGACTGCAATCCCCGAAGCGCCGTTTACAAGCAAATTCGGGAAACGCCCCGGGAGTACGTCGGGTTCTTTCAAGCTGTCGTCGAAGTTCAACGAGAAACTGACCGTTTCTTTGTCGATATCCCGAAGCAGTTCCAAAGCCAAAGGCTCCATACGAGCTTCCGTATAACGCATTGCAGCGGCAGGGTCGCCGTCTACCGAACCGAAATTCCCGTGTCCGTTGACCAGCGTTTTGCCCATATTGAAGTTTTGCGCCATACGCACCATTGCGTCGTATACCGAGCTATCGCCGTGCGGGTGGTATTTACCCATGCAATCCCCGACGATACGCGCGCTCTTTTTGTGCGGTTTATCGGGGGTCAACCCCATTTCGTTCATCGTATATAAAATACGCCGCTGAACGGGCTTCAACCCGTCTTCCACGCGAGGAAGCGCGCGGTCGAGAATAACAAACTCCGCATACGGGAGCATGGACGTATGCAAGACTTTTTCAAGGGGTTCAACGTATAACTGTCCGGTCGGTTCTAACATTTCCGGTTCTTTTTTACTTTTCGCCATCGTGATTCTCCTTATTGCCCGTCTTATCGATCTTTTCCATGAACGTATCGCGCTTGTTAAAGTTCGCGTATTTCGCCAAGAATTCCTTTCTTCCGTCCACTTTGTCGCCCATAAGCGTCGTGATCATTCGTTCCGCTTTCGCCGCGTCTTCTACCGTTACTTGAATCAGGTTTCGCGTTGCGGGGTTCATGGTCGTTTCCCAAAGCTGTTCCGCGCTCATTTCCCCGAGCCCTTTATAGCGTTGTAATTGATACCCTTTCCCGATCTTCTCAATCTTTGCGTTGAGTTCCTTATCGTCGTATGCGTATTCAACTTTATCGCCTTTGTAAACCTTATACAACGGCGGCATACCGATATATACAAACCCCGCGTCCACAAGCGGGCGCATATAACGGAAGAAAAACGTCAACAAAATACAACGGATGTGCATACCGTCTTGGTCGGCATCCGATAAAATGATGACTTTTTGATAATTTACCTTTTCGATCTTGAATTCCGAACCGTACCCCGCGCCGATCGCGCCGATCATCGTACGGATTTCTTCGTTTTCCAAAATTTGCGCAAGCTTTTTCTTTTCAACGTTGAGCGGTTTACCGCGAAGCGGTAAAATCGACTGGAATTGCCGTACGCGCGCTTGCTTCGCCGTGCCGCCTGCCGAGTCCCCTTCGACGATGAACATTTCGTTAAGTTCGGGCTTTTTCCCCGAGCAGCCCGCAAGCTTCCCGATCAAGGTCAGCCCGTCGATCTTCTTACCTTTCCGCAAATTGTCTTTCGCTTCTTTCGCCGCGATACGGGATTTCGCCGCGCCCTGCGCCTTTTTGATAATTTCTTCCATGGTCTTTTTATAACCACGAACGTTTTTGAACGCATTGAAGCCTTCGATGACCGCGCCTTCCACAGCGGGTCGCGCTTCCGTATTCCCGAGCTTGGTTTTCGTTTGTCCTTCGAATTGTACTACCGCCAATTTCACCGACAAAACGACCGTCAAGCCTTCTGCAAAGTCGTCGCCTTGGAAATTCGGGTCTTTATCTTTTAAGAAGCCGTTGCTTCGTGCAAACTCGTTTAACACTCTCGTCAAGCCCGAATGGAAGCCCATTTCGTGATACCCGCCTTCGGGCGTGGGAATGTTGTTGACGAACGAGATCATATTTTCATGATAACGGTTGTTGTGCTGAACGGCAAACTCCACCTTGATCCCGTTCTTTTCCGTCGCGTAATAAATGGGCTGCGCGTAGAGCTTCTTCTCGCCGTCGTTGAGATCTTTGACGTAATCGGCAATCCCACCGCTATATTTAAAGGTCGCGCGGTAAGGTTCGCTCTCTAAAGCAAGCTCGTCCACTTCCGCAAACAGGGATTGTTGCGGTTCAAAGGCAAGCAAGTCCATTTGCTCGGTTTCTTCTATCGAAAATTCTTCCGTCGTCGGTTCTTCCCCGTCTTCCGTGTCTTCGTTCGAATCGGAAAACGCCGCGCGGCTTCTGCGGATTTCCGCCATCGAGATCCGTTCGTCAATGATCGTAATTTCAACGCCTTGGTTCAAAAAGGCGAGCTGTTTCAAGCGTTCTTCCACCGTATCCAAATCGTAATCGACTTCGGAGAATACCTGCGGGTCGGGTTTAAACCGCACTTTCGTACCCTGACGGTTAGTTTTGATGCCCGTATCTTCTAAAGGTCCGTCGGGAAGTCCCGATTCCACCTTCTTCTTCCGCGCGTTGTATTTGGAATGGAAACTCATTTTATAAATGCGTTTATTCCGACAAATTTCCACGGTGAGCCATTCGGAAAGCGCATTGGTAACCGAAGCGCCAACCCCGTGCAACCCGCCTGAATATTCGTAATTGCCTTGTCCGAATTTACCGCCTGCGTGCAATTTGGTAAAAACAAGTTGAACACCCGAAACTTTCTCTTTCGGGTGTATATCGGTGGGAATACCCCGCCCGTTGTCTTCTACGGTAGCGCTCCCGTCCTTATGCAAAATTACTTGCACTTTGTTTGCAAATCCGTTCGCCGCTTCGTCGATTGCGTTGTCTACAATTTCCCAAAGTATATGGTGTAACCCCTTAATGCCCGTAGACCCGATATACATACCGGGGCGCATACGTACGGCGTCTAACCCCTCCAACACTTCAAGATTTTTCGCGCTGTATTCGTCGCTTTTCATTTTCTCTGTCGTTGCCATTGTATCCTCGTTATCGTGTTTTCATCATTTTTTTCGACTTTTACGCAAAAAAAAATGCCATTTTGCCCTATTATACCATTTTTTACCTGATTTTTCAAATGTTTGAGCGCAAAAATTCGCCTATTTCCCATTTATTTTTTGCAGAATTTGCAAAATTTCTTCAAATTTCCCGAAATTATAATCGGGTTTTGCGGAATTCGTCAACGGTTTCCGTTTCGGATTAAACCAAATGGAAGTAATCCCCGCAGCGTTCGCCGCCGAAATATCCGCGCTTAAACTGTCGCCGATCCATACCGCGCGCTCGATTTGAAAATCGGGAATATGCGAAACGACGTATTCCGTATACCCTTTCGCGGGCTTATCGAACCCGATCGTATCGGAGATAAAAACGTCTTGCGCGTACCCCCAAAGCTTCGCGATATCGAAGCGGGAGCGTTGAATAAATTCCGTACCGTTCGTTACGATAAATACTCTGCCGAGTTTGTTGAGCTCGGTCAAAAAGTTTTCCGCGCCGTCCACGTAAATTGGATGCGTCGCAAGATATTGCAAATACATGCGGTTAAAAGCATCCCCTTGCACCGACGTAATCCCCAACGTTTCCAAATACAAGGGAAAACGCTTTGCGATCAATTCTTTTCGAGTAATTTCCTTGCGTTCTAGCGCTTCCCAAAGCCCGTCGTTTAACGTCTTGAATACGCTAGAAAAACGGTCTTCCCATGCAATTCCGCTGCTTTCAAACGCCGAACGGATCGCAAACGCCGACGCGCCGTGAAAATCCAAGATCGTATCGTCCGCGTCTACCAAAAAAATATCTTTCATCTATTGCTCCTTATCCCCTAAAACGGCAAGATTGTTTAACGCTCGGGTATAGGCGATATATTGCTCCCCAACCGTCATTCCGTCGGGTACGACAATTACCGAGCTAAACTCCAACCCCTTACTTTCGTACACCGTCATTACGTTGATTTTCGAACGGGAAATCTTATGTTTCGCGCCGAGATCGTTGTACGATTTCCGCAAATATTTCGACTTTTCTTGTTCAGCGCATATAATCGCTTTCAAGCCCTTTTTCTCTTTGAAAAAGCCCGCGATTTTCCGTGCGGATATCCGCTCTACAGGCGGGCCGTCGTAACCGATCGGCTGCATATCGACTTGTAGCGCCGACGAAACGAACTCCACGATTTGATTGGTATTCCGATAATTTTGATTCAATTCGTAAACGGTAAAATCGGGGAAAACTTCCGTCCAATCCGTAACCCCGCGCCAAGGCGTTACGTTTTGCGCCAAGTCCCCGAACACGTTAAACGACGCCTTGCGGTTGATTTGCCGTAGCAAAGCGTATTCGCAAGCCGAAACGTCCTGCCCTTCGTCTACGAATACGTGAGAAAAAGCCGGCGATAAACGTTCGCTCAACCCTGCGCAAATCACGCAGAGCCCGTACGCGTCCGAACGGCACATCGCTTTGGAGACCATACCGTAATTTTTTTTGTATTTTTTGACCGTTTCCCGATAAAAATACCGCACAACGTCGATAAACCCGTTGCCGCTGCCGATTTCCGAAAACGTACGTTCACCGCGCAAATACCCGTAGAACTCCGCGAAAGCTACGTTGGATTCCCCAATCGTACGCACTTTTGCTTCCGTTCTGTCAATTTCTTTGACGAGCTCCACCCTACGTTCGATGCGGTCGGCGTACGTATAAACGTCCACTCCGCCGATCTTTTGTTTAAAACGACGTAAATCGGAAAGCTCTTTTTCTACTTCGCCACGCAATTCTTGCAAAGACTGCAAGCCTTCTTCCACGATTCGCTCGGTATTTCGAGCTACAAAACTCGCGCTACGGTAAAAGGACGTGAGCTGTCGATAGAAGTATTCGGGCACTTTCGCGCGTTCGCTTTTTAACGTACCGTCAAAGAAGTCGTCCACGTCAAGAATACAGTTCATCAGCTCGCGGAAAGGTTTCGTGTAATACAACCCGCCTTCTTTGCGTTCCTTCATTTCGCCTAAAACCGTTCTTCTGACCCGCATCGACGTATTCTTGATCCCTTCGTACGCCGCGATTTGCTTTTTACAATCCGACACGATCGAATGAATAAACGATTTGCATTCTTCGCCCGTAAACAGCCCGTATAAGCTGTCGTAGACTTTATCCAACTTCTTTTGTACGTCCGCGACGAACTTCGGAGAATATACGTATTCCAAATATCTCTCGTCTTCTTTCTGCGTAACGTCGATTTTGTCCGCAATATCGATTTTCTCGTTTCGTAATACTTGCAGGAAATATTCGTACACGGTCATCGTTTTGACGCGCTCCAGCTCCAAAACCTGCGCCAATTCGTCGATAAACGCATTGAACGAGTTACTCGGCGTGATGACCAAAACGTCGCGCGGCGTAATTTCTTCGTTATTATACATTAAGTAGCTTAAACGGTGTAGCATGACCATCGTTTTCCCGCTACCCGCGCAGCCTTGCAACACAAAATTCCCCTGTTCGGGACGGGTAATAATTTCGTATTGCTTTTCTTGAATGGTTTCGATAATGTCTTTTATCGCAGGCTCTTCCTTGCGAGTTTTGATGATTTCCCGAAGGTACGGGTCGAGTACGTTCTCTTCGTCCCGATCGGCGATTTCTTCCGCGGAAAGATAATCCTTTAACGACAAATATTCGTTCTTAAACTCTAAAACTTGCCCGTTTTTCGTGCGAATCGCGCGGCGTAAAACCGTTTTATATTCGTATTCGTTAAACGTGAACGCCGAACAGCTTTTTTGATAATACCGTCTTGCTACGGGAGCGCGCCAATCGAGAATTTCCAAATGCACGTCCCCTTTTTTCCCGATATAATAACTGTTATAGCCTTCGATATTGTCTACAAGATCCATGCGGGCAAAGTACGGCTCGTCAAAAAACGGACGAAATTCGTCTATTTTGGCTTTACGACGCTCGATTTCGGCAAGGAGTCCACCGATCTTCCGATAATTCTCGGCGCTATTTTCACGGTCAGATTCCAAGCGTTTGATTTCCGCTTGCGCTTCTTTGATCGCGTTTTTATGCGGACGGATACGCGCGATACGCAACATTTGCATGACCGCTTGCATGTGTTCGTTTTCGTATTCCGTTTGTTTTTCATCGTCCAAAAGAGATAAAAACCATGCGTGATCCCCCGCTTTTTTGGGATCAAGCAACGAGAGTATTCTTTCGTACGTGAATTTTTCCGCCATACCCTTTTACCTACCTTTATTTTTAATCATAACACATTTTTCCAAAAAAGGAAAGGGTTTGACGGAACATTTTTTTGAAATTTCTTCAGTTGTCAAAAATAGACAAAAACGTCTCGAATTTCGAGACGTTTAAAATCGTTACATTTTTTCGGGAATTCCGATCCCCAATAACGCGAATGCGTTTTTCAGCGTTTGCAGAGTCGCGTTCGTCAAAGCCAAACGGAAGTTTTTCGTTTGTTCGTTTTCCGCAGCAAGAATTTTGCAATCGAAATAGAACTTGTTGAATTTTTGCGCTACGTCTACCGCAAACCGCGCAACGTAGGACGGTTCGTACTTCTCCGCTGCCGAGTTCACCGCTTCGGGGAAGGCCGCCAATGCTTTTACAAGCTCGATTTCTTCCGCGGTAAGCGCGGGAATTTCAAAACGCTCGGGCACGCCGCCTTTTTGCAATACGGAATACGCGCGGGCGCAAGTATATTGCACGTAAACGCTCGTTTCCCCGTCGAAATTGAGCACTTTATCGTAGGAGAATACGATATCCTTGATTTTGTTGTTATACAACGCGCCGAAGATGACCGCGCCGACGCCGACCTTTTGCGCGACGCTCGCCTTGTCTTCCAAATTCGGGTTTTTCTCGGACAAGATCGCCGCGGCTTTGTCGATACATTTTTGAATGACGTCTTCCAAAAACACGACGTTGCCCTTTCTCGTGGACATCGTACCTTCTTCCAAAGAAACCATTCCGTAAGCTACGTGCACGAGATCCTTCGCCCAATCCTTGCCCATCAATTCCAATACTTTAAAGAACTGTTTGAAATGCAAATTTTGTTGATAGGCAACGACGTATAAGCATTTATCGAAATCGTATTTCTTTTTCCGATACATTGCCGCAGCCATATCCCGCGTCGCGTACAAAGACGTTCCGTCGGATTTTAAAATAATACAAGGCGACATGCCGTATTCTTCCAAATCCACGATTTGCGCGCCGCGACTTTCCACGAGCAAGTTCTTTTCCCGCAACTCGTCGATTACGGGCTGCATTTTATCCGAATAGAAGCTCTCCCCTGCATACGAATCGAAATGAATATCCAACATTTCATAGATCTTTTGCACGTCTTTGAGCGTCAGCTCCTTAAACCAACGGAAGAGCGTTTGGCATTCTTCGTCGCCCTGTTCGATGCGTTTGAAATACGCGCGAGCTTCGTCGTCGTATTCGGGATGTTCTTCCGCTTCCTGATGGAAACGCACGTACAATTCGTTCAACGCGCGAATGCCGCCCTGTTGTACGGTATCTTTATCCCCCCAACGCTTGTATGCGGAAATCAACTTCCCGAACTGCGTACCGTAGTCCCCAAGATGGTTGATCCCCACGGCCTTGTAGCCGAGAAAATTGAAAATACGGTAGAGCGCGCCGCCGAGTACCGTTGTGGATAAATGCCCGATATGGAAAGGTTTCGCAATATTGATCGACGAATAGTCGATACACACCGTTTTGCCCGCGCCTTGCTCCGAAGCGCCGAATTTCTCCTTTTCCGTCAAGATTTTATCGAGCGTTGCGCGAACAAACCCGTCTTTGTTGATTTTAAAATTCAAGTATCCGTTGACCGCGGAAATTTCGCTGATCACGTCGTCCGTTTGTAAGGAGTTTTTCAAATCTTCCGCAATGAGTACGGGGCTTTTCCGAAGCGCTTTTGCGAATTTAAAGCAGGGCAAAGCGTAATCCCCCATTTCCGAATTCGGGGGCAAAGCGATGGCTTCGTAAATCTCCGCTTGGGATACTCCGTCTACGTGTAATTTTTCCGCTATATACTGTTTGTAGTCCATAATTTTACCTTCAATTTTGACTTTTTTGGATTTTTCTTAAAATATATTACCATATTTTTTAATTTGAGCAAGTATTTTTTCAAATTGGGCGCGTTTAATTTGCCAAATTTTAAATTTTATATTATAATATAGCAGAAAATTGATTATAAAGGAAGAAATCGTATGAAACTTGGCGTTGTTGGTCTTCCCAACGTTGGAAAATCTACTTTATTTAATGCAATTACTCACGCAGGCGCAGAATGCGCAAATTATCCTTTCTGCACCATCGAGCCCAACGTAGGCGTCGTTGCCGTTCCCGACGAACGTTTAGACAAGCTTGCGGCGCTGTATAACAGCAAAAAGGTAACCCCTGCCGTTATCGAGTTCGTAGACATTGCAGGGCTTGTAAAAGGCGCG
>JAFVRU010000108.1 GCA_017504065.1 Clostridia bacterium | reverse complement strand
CCACGAAGGCTACAAGGCGAAGCGTTTGGAAACGGGCTTCGTCGTTGGCGGAGCAAGAAAGGAAATGGTGTATCGCGAAGCGCCCAAGGCAGGCGACGTGATCGTACTCCTTGGCGGTGAAACGGGTAGAGACGGTTGCGGCGGCGCGACGGGTTCGTCCAAAGCGCACGACGCGCATTCGGTTGAAACTTGCGGCGCGGAAGTACAAAAAGGCAACGCGCTCACGGAAAGAAAATTACAACGCTTGTTCTTGAATAAAAAGGCGACGCGCATGATCAAAAAATGCAACGACTTCGGCGCGGGCGGCGTTTCGGTTGCGATCGGGGAACTTGCGGACGGTTTGAATATCGATTTGGACAAAGTGCCCAAGAAATACGAAGGCTTGAACGGTACGGAGCTTGCGATTTCGGAATCGCAGGAACGTATGGCGGTAGTCATCGCTGCGGAGAACGTAGACGGGTTCAAAGCGCTTGCGGCGGAAGAAAACCTTTCGGCAACGCCCGTTGCGGTAGTTACGGACACGGGTCGTATGAAAATGTTCTTGAAAGGCAAAGCGATCGTGGATATTTCCCGTGAGTTCCTGAACACGAACGGCGTGAAACAGGAAGCAAACGTGGAAATCGACGACGCGCGTACTTGCTGGTTTGATAAAAAGAGCGGTTTACCGTTCGCGGAAACGACGAAAAAGGTGATTTCCGACTTGAACGTTTGCGCGAAGAAAGGCTTGTCGGAAACGTTTGACTCGACGATCGGCGCGCGTACGGTGTATATGCCTTGGGGGGGTAAAAAGCAGTTGACGCCCGCAATCGCAATGGCGGCGAAAATTTGCGGCGGAGAAACGGACGTTTGTACGGTTTCGGCATACGGATATTCCCCGTATTTGATGGAAACGAGCCCGTTCATCGGCGCGATCTATTCGATTGTCGCTTCGGTTTCCAAAGTCGTGGCGACGGGCGCGAACTACCGCGATATTCGGCTCACGCTGCAAGAATTCTTCCAAAGAATGACGGGCGAAGCGAAGGTTTGGGGTGTACCTGCATCGGCGTTGCTCGGCGCGGTCTACGCGCAAATGGGCTTGGAGCTCGGCGCGATCGGCGGAAAGGATAGCATGAGCGGTACGTTCGAAAGCATTCACGTTCCGCCTACCTTGATCTCGTTTGCGTTAGCGCCTGCAAAGGCGAGCGCGCTCATCACCAACGTCTTACAAGGCGGGGAGAAGCTCTATCATATTCCCGTGCCCAAGGACGAAAACTCCGTACCTGATTTTGCGAAATTGCAAGCGATCTATGCGGCGGTTTACGAGCAAATCCAAAAGGGGAATATCCCGTTTGCGACGGTTGTGGAAAACGGTGGCGTAGGCGCTGCGGTTGTGAAATCGGCGCTCGGGAACAGCGTCGGCGTGGATTTTGCTATGACGGCGGACGAACTGTACACCGAAGGCTACGGCGATCTCGTTGTGGCGCTTAAAGACGAAACCGCATTGGATTGCAATATCGCAAAAACGTACGTCGGACAAGCGACGAACAGCGGAAAATTGGTTTGCGGCAAGGAAAGCGTCTGCGTAGATTCGGCGGCGGAAAATTATTTGGCTACGCTTTCGAGCGTGTTCCCCGTAACGGCGGCTGCGGACGGAAAAGCGGAAATTTGCGATTACCTTGCGGGCGCAAAGTATACCAATATCTCGACCAAGACCGCAAAACCCCGCGTGTTTATTCCCGTATTCCCAGGTACGAACTGCGAACTTGATACGGCTCGGAAATTCTTGCTCGCAGGCGCGGAAGTGCAAACGGTTGTCGTTAGAAACCGCAGCGCGCAAGACATCGAAGAAAGCGTTGCGGATATCGTTAAAGCGATCAAAAATGCAAACATTATCGCATTCCCCGGCGGCTTCTCGGGCGGGGATGAACCGGACGGCAGCGGGAAGTTTATCGCGACGACGTTCCGTAACCCGTATATTGCGGAACAAGTTGAAGAACTTTTGAACCATCGCGACGGGTTGGCGCTCGGGATCTGTAACGGGTTCCAAGCCTTAATCAAGCTCGGGTTAGTGCCGTACGGACACGTAAAAGAAATGACGGCGGATTCGCCTACGCTCACGTTCAATAACATTTCCCGTCACGTTTCGACGGTAGTGGATATTCGCGTAGCGTCTACGTTGTCGCCTTGGCTCTCGGCGTGCAAAGTCGGAGAAGTTTACAAAGTGCCCGTATCTCACGGCGAAGGGAAAATCGTTGCTCCGGTTGCGGCGTTGGAAGAAATGCGTAAAAACGGGCAAATCGCGACGCAGTACGCAGATTTAAGCGGCGCGCCGACGATGCTTTCCCCGTACAATCCCAACGGCTCGATGTGGGCGATTGAAGGGATCACTTCTCCCGACGGTAGAGTGCTTGGGAAGATGGGGCACAGCGAACGTACGGGCGAGAATTTGTATAAGAACGTCGACGGGAATTTCGATATGAAGATTTTCGAAAGCGGCGTACGGTATTTTAAATAACGAAAGAAAAAACCGCAAGGGGGAACGGTTTGATGATTGATATGCATACGCACCTGTTGCCCGCTATAGACGACGGAGCAAAGGACGCGCAAACAGCAGCCGAACTTTTACGCCTTGAACAGGAACAGGGCGTAAAAGAGCTCGTGTTTACGCCGCATTTTTACGGCGACGTAACGACGGAAACGTTCTTGATAAACCGTCAAAACGCTTACGAAAAGATACGGGAGTTCGTGCCGCAAGGTATGCGCGTACGCTTGGGCGCGGAAGTGTATTTTTCAGGTTTGCGCTTAGCGCAGTTCGGACAATTCGACTCCCTTAATATAGACGGAACGAAGTACGTTATGCTCGAATTGCCGTATAGCACCGTTTGGCCGAAGTCGATTTTGTATTATTTGGAAAGATGGATGAACGGCACGGGTTACGTTCCGATTATCGCGCACGTGGATCGGTATATCGAAGTGTTGAAAGAACCCACGCTTTTAAACCGTTTTTTGGAGCTAGGTTGTCTGTTGCAGGTGAATACAAGCGCGTTTATCAATCGACGTACGCGAAGTTTTGCGCTCGCAATGCTGAAAAACGGCTACGTGCAAGCCTTAGGAACGGACACGCACGACACGCAAAACCGCGCTCCGACGTACTTGCAAGCAAAAGCGGTAGTGGAAAAAGCAGGACTTTTGGCGGAATGGGAGCAGGCGCAAACGACTATGGAGCGGATTCTTGAGAATCAGCGTATTACCGTTCGAGTCAAAAAGACGATCAAGAAATGTTTGGGAAAATACCGTTAATTTTGAAAAATGTGTTTGATATCGCTGAAAAAGCGTTACAATAAATATAGAAAAACAAATAAAAGGAGAAATATTATGGCGAAAATTACAGCGGATACTTTGATTGCGGAATGTTTGGAAATCAACCCCAACGCGCCGGAAATTTTGATGGCGGCGGGTATGCATTGTTTCGGCTGCGCGATGGCGCACGGGGAAACGGTAGCGGAAGCGGTTGCGGTTCACGGTGAAGATTTGGACGCGTTGTTGGCAAAGCTGAACGAAGGCTTGGAAGACTAATCAAAGCGTTTTAAACAGGAAAGAAAAAATACGCTCTAGCGGCGCTAGAGCGTATTTTTTTATTGCGTTAAATTTTCATTTTTCAAAAACTTGCGGGAAAGATCCATGTAGGAGTGTTGAGATAGACGTGGTATCTAGAACGGTAGAACCGCACCTTAAAGGGGATTATTCGGATAAAGCGACGTATTCTTTTGGGGAGATACCCGTTGCTTTTTTAAATTCACGGCTAAATATGCGACGTCGTTGAATCCAGACATCATAGCTGCGTCGGTGATGGAATACTCCTTGGCTCGCAGCAGTTCTTTTGCGTATTTAATTCGTAGATTCCTTATATATATGATGGGAGAAACGGAGAAAGTGCTGTGAAACAGTTTCCGCAAATAGGGCTCGCTGATTTGACAAAGCTCTGCGAGTAATACCGTAGAAATCTTTTCCTGCGTATAATTTTCTTCAATATATTTTAATGCGGGTTGTATGATTTCCAACGTTTGATGCGTTGCGGAATAATGGAGAAACTCTTTTTTTAGAATTTTAATAATTTTATATAAATCAATGAAACCTTGTTCGTAAAATCCGACGGTTTTCCTTGTCCAAGCGTTTACAGACTTGGTAAAGGCGGATAACATGTCTTCCTTGCCTTTTACTTTGACAAGTTTAGGGGGATAAGGACCTTGATCGTCCGCAATAAAAAAATTGATTGCGTACACGCCTTGATGTTTTCCCTTATATTCTTCTTGAAAACTAACGGTATAATTCGAGCCTTTGGGTAAGTAAATGAGTTCTCCTGAATGACAAGTCAAAGTTTCACCCGTATCGAAACGGTAAACAATATCGCAATCTACGTTAAAAGCAAAACCGTGATTGGGTCGGTTTTTATGTACGGGTTTGCCGCGCCCAAAAGGCACGAATACGGCAATTACAATTTTCGAAACAACAAGTTCATGGTGAAACAGTTCCATAATCATTCTCCTATTCGTATTATAATTTTTTGTTTCGAATAAGTCAAGTAAATCGAATAGTTATTGAGTAAAAAAGAATAAAATTTTATAATGTTTATATACGATAGTAAAAACGGGAGTAAGTGAATATTGAAAACGTTTGCAGAAAACAGGAAAAAATTAAGTTCTCAATTCGAAACTCCGAATTGGATTGCGGGAAGCGGGCTTTCGCATGCCGAGCTTACGGCGCTTATATCCGATATGCAAAGCCAAAGCCAATTCTCCAAAGCGTTGATCAAAGCGAATACGTTTGCGCTTTTGGCAAACCGCGCGATAATTGGGATCGATCAGGACGATATATTTCAAGACAAGCTTTTGGCGAAGGATATTATGTCCAAGCAAATGCGTTGCTGGCGAAAATCGATCGAGCAAAAGTATTTGGCGGAAGAGACGGAAGACGCGCTTCGAGCGTGGAACGAGCTGGGTATGTATTCCGCGCGTGCGGATTTCGGACATATTTCCCCCAACTCCCGCTTGCTTTTAGAAGTCGGATTCGTTGGGCTTTTCAAGCGGGTAGAACAGGCGGCAATGCGAGAGAATTTGACGGAAAAGCAGAAGGAGTTTTACCAAGCCTGTAAAATCGTTTTACAGGCTTTGAGCACTGTTGCAAAACGGCTCGCGGAAGGGGTTAAGCCGTACAATTATGAAAATTCCGTTGCGCTTTCAAATATCGCAAACGGTAAACCGAGCAATATTTACGAAGCATTGCAACTGCTTGTGCTCTATTTCTTTATGCACGAATACGTAGCCGGGGCGCGGGTACGTACGCTCGGCAGGTTGGACGTATTGCTGTATCCGTTCTATAAAAAGGATCTGGAAAACGGAACGTACACAAAAGCGGAAATCAAGGAAATGCTGAAATTTTTCTTGCATAAGTTTTGGAGCGCGAAAGTGCCCTACGATCTTCCGTTTTGTCTTGGCGGCGGCGACGAAAACGGTGATGAAGTAACCAACGAATTGTCGTATTTGATTGTGGAAGCATATAACGAATTGAATATTTATAGCCCGAAAATTCATATTCGAGTTTCGGAAAAGACGCCTGAAACCTTTATAAAGCTTGTGCTTTCTTGCATTCGACAAGGGAATTCCAGCTTCGTATTCGTAAACGACAAGATCGGTATAGAGAGTTTGCGTCGCGTCGGGATCGAAGAACGGGACGCGCGGAATTTTGTGCCGATCGGTTGCTACGAGCCTGCCGTTTGGGGAGTAGAGATCGGTTGTACGGACAACGGCGGGGTGAACTTACTCAAAGCCGTCGAGTTGGTGGTAACCAATGGAAAGGATTGGAGAAGCGGTTTACCGTGTGGGCTAAAAACGGGGGGAATCCGCTCCTATGCGGAGTTTATTAGCGCCGTGAAACAACAACTTCGGTTCATGACGGAAAAAGCGCTGGACTACATTGTTAAAATCGAGAAGCATTACGGGGAAATTTATCCCGACGCGATTTTGTCCTGTCAATACGACGAAAGTGTGAAAAACGGCGTAGACGTTTATGAAGGCGGCGCAAAATACAATAACAGTTCTTGTTATTTCTGGGGAATCGCGAGCTTGGTAGACGCCGTTTGCGCAGTTAAGAAGCTCGTGTTTGAAGATCAAAAATACACGTTTCAGGAGTTGAGCGATATACTAAAAGCCGATTGGTCGGGGCACGAAAAGGATCGGGTAACGGCTTTGCATTTGGCGGAAAAGTACGGGAACGCAAACCCGACTGCGGACGCTGTGATGACGGAACTGACGGCGTATTGCGCAGGACTTGTGAATAATAAACCGAATGGTCGGGGGGGAGTGTTTAAAGCGGCGCTGTTTTCAATAGACTACTGTTTCCCGCTCGGCACGTGTACAATGGCAACGCCGGACGGAAGAAAAGCGGGCGAACCGCTGTCTAAAAACCTTTGCGCTACGGCGGCAATGGACAAAAAAGGAATTACGGCGCTAATTCATTCGGTAACGAAGATCGATCTTGCTAATTTCCCTACGGGTTCGGTTTTGGATATTATTTTACACCCGTCGGTGGTGCGTGGCGAAGACGGATTGCACGCGTTTTACGGCATTTTGAAAACGTATTTCACAAAAGGCGGATTTGCCATGCACGGCAACGTTTTCTGTGCCGAAGATTTGCGAGCGGCGCAACAAAACCCCGAACAATACGCGAATTTACAGGTTCGGGTTTGCGGCTGGAACGCTTATTTTGTTAATCTGAGCAAGATCGAACAGGATACGTTTATTAAACAGGCGGAGCACGTAGGATAAAGGAATGAAAGCGAAAATTTTTGAAATCAAACGGTTTGCCGTACATGACGGCGACGGAATACGCACGACGGTCTTTTTTAAGGGCTGTCCGTTAAAATGCGTATGGTGTCATAACCCCGAAGGGCTCAGCTTTGCCCCGCAGCTCGCCTATTACGCGCAAAAATGTTGCTCTTGCGGGGAGTGTGTAAGCATTTGTCCCGAAGGCGCGCATACCATACGAAACGGACAGCACGTCTTTGATAGAACGAAGTGTTCGGGTTGTGGCGCTTGCGAAAAAGCATGCCTGTACGGCGCGTTGGCTTTTTACGGTTGCGATAGGACGGTGGACGAGTTGTTGCCCGTCTTGCTCGAAGATCGGGAGTTTTACGAAACGACAAACGGCGGCGTAACGCTCTCGGGCGGGGAGTGTCTGTTGCAAGCGGAGTTTTGTGAAGCCTTGCTCAAGCGGTTAAAAGCAGAAGGGATTCATACAGCGGTGGATACTTGCGGGTTTGTTCCAAAAACCGCGATCGATCGGGTATTGCCGTGTACCGACGTTTTTTTATATGACTTGAAAGCTTGGGATGAAAGCGCACACATTCGTTGCACGGGACAGTCGAATCGGTTGATTATCGAGAATTTGGAATATATCGACTCCTGCGGGAAAGCGATCGAGATTCGCATTCCGTTTGTACCTGCATATAATCAAGACCAAATGAAAGAAATCGCGAGTTATTTACGCGGCCTAAAAAATATCACCAAAGTTCGCATTTTACCCTATCATAATTACGCGGGATCGAAATACACGGCTTTGAAAATGGAGAATACGCTCCCTGAAGAATTGCCGAGCGAAGAAGCGATGCAAAAGGTTCGGGAGCTGTTCAAAACGTACGGGTTGCAGGTTGCAGACTAAAGCGGTATTACCATAATAAGGAAAGCGGTAATTTTAGACGGTAGAACATCAGTTATGATAAAATATTTATAAGAAGAAAAACAATCAATAAGAAAACAATAAGGAGAAAACTATGAGAAAGATGAAGAAAAAAATTCTCGCAACTCTTTGCGCTACGGTCGGGCTTGGCGCGATTGGTACGGGGATCACGCTCGCGAGCGTATTCTCGTCGGGGGAAGGAATCACGCCCGTTCCCACACAAGAAGCGGGAAAAATCACGACGTATTACGTGGAGGGGGGCAGTCAGTCTTCGGCTACGTACGGAGCGATCGCGGACGTCGAACCGATTGCGCAAGTCAACGGCGTTGTGGCGAACTTGTATCCCAAAGACAAGCTCGTTATGCGCGGGGTGATTGATTTGCGTGAAAAGGACGCGAACGACCTTTTGATCTCGACGATCGCCGTACCGACGATAATCGGTACGGCGGAAGTTGGGGAATACTATTACGATATCGTAGACGTGTACGACCCTACGAATTACATAACGGCGCGGATTAGACCGTATCCGCATAATGACGTTGCAGATCGTTGGAAAACGTCGTATATGACGGCGTATGCGAGCAACGGACAACAACCTGCGGGGTTAGATCGCGGCGGTTCGCGCATTCATATCAATAATCTGTACGGGTCTTGGTTGAATTTTGCGTTCCACGGCGCGCCTGAACCGGTCTACGACTTAAAGCAAAGCTCTTTCGGGATCTCCTTCGATATGGAAACGAACGTTCTTTATTTGCACGACGGAAAAACGAAAGAAGTTGTTCCCGTAGCGGATTTCGACAGCATTGATTATTTCGGGACAAATACGTGGGAAGGCTTTACGACGGGCGAAGTATACGTTAGGGTTTACGCAGGCGAGTACGCGTTAGAATCGGCAAGACTGCTCGTAACAGAGTACAACGGCTTTGATTTGAGCTCTCCCGCTATTGACGATACGCAAGGACCTACGCTTTCCGTGGATTATGGCGATTATTCGGCGGACGATTATCCCGTAGCGGTTGCGGGCTACAAATATCCATTGTTTAAGCCCACGGCGTTCGATACGTACACGGGTAACGCCGAAGTAACGACGGAAGTTTATCTGGATTATTATACGTCGAACCCTGTAAAACAATTGTTTAACAAGAGAACGTTGGAATTTACGCCGATTACATCGGGAATCTATACGGTTGTGTACACCGCGAAAGACAGGTTTGGGAATACATCCGTTAAGACCATCGATATTGACGTAAAAAAAGCTTCCGAAGTTGCGCCTTTGGAATTGGAGCTTCTCGAATGTCCTGAAACGGTAAGGATCGGGGCTATGGTTGCCCTGCCTGAAACGGAAATCCACGGTGCGATCGGAAATACCAAGATGCAGATTACAGCGACGCTAAACGATACGGAAATTGCAATGAAAAACGGCGTTGTATTCGTTGAAAAAACGGGTACGTTAAAACTCACGTACACGCTTTCCGATTACGCGGGCAGAATGGTAGAAAAGCAGGCGGTTATTACGGTGGCGGCTACGGACAAACCGACGTTTATCGAAACGCCGACTTTGCCGAAATATTTTGTAGAAGGGAATGCCTATGCGCTTCCCGCACTTTCCGCGTATAATTATACGGACGGCTCGGGCGCGGCAATTCCTACGGTTGTGAAAGCGAGAAAGGCTAGTGAAACGACGGCGAATGTTATAAGCGGCGCATACGTTCCTGCGGTGGATAACCACAAAGATCAGGTGGAAATTATCTATGAAGCGACGGTGAACGGCAACGCTGCTACTTGGTCGAAATTCGTTCCCGTATATAAGACTCGAACGGGCGATCAGGTGGATATGAGTAAATACTTCGAAAGCGAAAACGGTACGGTAACGGCGCAGAAAAAATGGCTAGAACTTGAAGCAACGTCTGACGCGTCGTTCGCGTTTGTCAACAGTCTTTATTCGACGGACTTGAGTATGGAAATGCGTATGCTTAACAATTCTTCGAATATCGAAAAGCTGCACATCCGTCTTACCGATTATTATGATGCCAACAACGAAATTCTGTTTACGTATGTAAACGAGAAGAAGAAAACGCAATGCTATCTCAACGGCGATGAAAGCGTGAAATTGCCCGTATCCTTCCTGTTTAAGACAGACGCGCTGTTTACGTTTACTTACCAAAACGATACGAAGAAGATCTTCTACGATATTGCAAACAGCAATTATTGGAACGTGGATAAAAATTTGGCGGGTGAAGAATTCACAGGTTTTATCGGAAACGAATTCTATTTGACGATCGAGTTCGAAAACGTAACGGGCACAGGTGCGCTCGCTTTGCAAAAATTCTATAGACATTCTTTCTCGTCGAATGTTCGGGACTATATCGGACCAATGGTCAGTATCGTTGGAGAATACGGTGGAGAAGTGCGTATCGGCGAAACGTTCGTATTGCCGAAAGCCTTGGTGTGCGATGTGCTTGACGGAAAGGTAACGGGCACGTTTACCGTTTCCGATCCCGAAGGGAACGTCGTAACGTCCGAAGAAGGCTTAGCATTGGAAGCCGTTGTCGTCGACGAGCGTACGACTACGATACGGCTGACCAAATTCGGCGCGTATGAAGTGCGCTATTTTACGGTTGATCGGTATAACAATAAAACTTCGTTCAGTTACATTATTCGGGTAATCGACGATGGACTGCCGATATTGGAAGTGCTTACCAACATTCCGACGACGGCAAAAGTCGGGGATAAAGTGTATTTACCAAAATGGAACGTTAGCGATGACAAGACGGCGGCGGATAAACTTGTAACGGGAATATACGTCGTTTGTCCGAACGGTAAAATTGAAACGTTGGATCGCGAGAAGAACGTAGGGTTTGTCGCGTCGGAAGTCGGGGAATATCAAGTACTCTACTTTGTATACGACGAAGAAGGAAACCAAACCGTGAAAGCATATACCGTAACGGTAACGGGGGTGTAAGATATGAAAAAGAAATTTAGATTTTTAGCAATGGCGCTGCTTTCGGTAACGTTCCTTGCAAGCTGCGGCGGGAAAGGAGCTTCATCGAATGCAGGGAATTCCGATAACAATTCTACGAATAGTTCAGGCGGCGATTATACGCCCGACGATTACGACGGGCAATATAAAACGTACGATCCGTCGTTCGGGAAAGTGCAGGGTACGATCCACGAACGCTCTATGCAAGCGACGACGGAAATGTTCTTCGCAAACGGGGCAAGCGAGTATAAGATCTTGATCGCTTCGGACGCAGGTACGCAAACGAAAAAAGCCGTTGGGGAATTCAATATGTTCTTCGAAGAAGCAACGGGCAAAAGACTGATCACGACGGAAAGCGATTCGGAAGCGTATAACGAGAATGTAAAATACGTTTCGCTCGGTAAAACGAGTTTGTTAGAAACGTCGGGCTTGGAGATCGACTACGCAACGATCGGCGCGCAGGGCTACGAGATTGTAACGGAAGGCAGTTCGATTTTCGTTGCGGGGCAAGACAAAGGCGTTTTGAACGGCGTGTATGATCTTTTGAATTGCTTGATCGGTTGGGACGCCGTTACGGCGAATTATTGTTACGTGAATGAAAACGTTACGGAAATTCCTTTGTATGATTTCGATATTAAAGAAGTACCCGATATCGAGTACAGAATCCCGTCCTATGGTAGTGTGTTTTATAACACACAAGCAGCGCAACGTATGCGGTTAATTCCCGATCAGGAAATATTCATTAGGAATGCAAACACGCATAGTGCGTTTGAGATCATTCCGCCTAGTGAGAATATGGAAGCGCATCCGAAATGGTATTCGGACGATGGAGAACAGCTTTGTTATACGGCGCACGGCGACGCGGAAGAATACGAAAAGCTCATCGAATATACCGTGGATCAATGCAAGGAGTTAATTATAGCCGACCCTGATCACCGTGTGCTTTCCGTTTCGCAAAACGATATGAACGTATGGTGTCGTTGCCAGGACGGCTGTAGACCGACGATCGAAAAATACGGCGCGAATTCCGCTACGCAAATCCTTTTTATCAACAAAGTGGCGGAACGGGTGGAAACTTGGCTGAAAGACGCGTATCCCGAGCGTAAGATTATGTTCGATATCTTGGCGTACCATCAATCGGAACAAGCGCCCACGAAACAGCAAGCGGACGGCACTTGGGCAACGGAATACGAAGAAATGAAATTGCGCGATAATATCGAGATTATGGTCGCTCCGATTCATCACGACTACGTTTCGGGGGTATTCGCTCCGAATAACGTGAATTTAAAGAACGTGTTCGAAAGTTGGAGACCGCTTGCGAAGAACTATTCGGTTTGGTCTTACGATTGTTATTTCCTTAGCTATCTTGCGCCGATGGATACGTGGAGCGCGATGGGGGATTTCGTAAAATATCTCGTTTCGCTGAATACCCAAGTCTTGTTCCCGCAAGGGGCTTGGAACTTACGGCAAAGTTCAAATTTCGACGAATTGAAGATGTATATCTATTCGAAGATTCAATGGAACGCGAATTTGGATATGAAAGAGCTGATTAACAGCTATTTTGATAAGTTGTACCGCGAAGCAAGCGATACGATGAAACAAGCGTATTGGAATATGCGTACGGAATTGCATAGACATACGCTCATGGGCAGAGCCGGTACAATCCAAGCGGAAACGGTATCGCAGAAATATTACAGCAAACGCTACCTGTTAAACCAAATCGCGCAAATCGAAAAGGCGTATGCGGATATCGAAAAATACAAAACGACCGATCCCGAGTATTATGCAATGGCGTACAATTCGATCATGGCGGAAACAATCGGTCCGAGATGGCTGTTGTTAGAATTGTACGAAGGCACGTTCTCGAATATGGAATTGGAAACGTTCTTGGATTCGTTTGCAGCCGACGCGAGAAGTACTTCGGTGGATCGTCTTGGCGAGCCGGGTTCAATGGAAACGTATTTGGCTGGCTACGGTAGATAAAAATAAAAAGCAAGGAGAAAAGAATATGTTCAAAGGGAAAAAATGGTTGATCGGGTTTTGCGCGATGCTGTTGGCGTTCGGTATTGCGAGCTGTTCGGATAGCGAAGCTTCGTCAAGCAGTACCGCGGATAGTTCGGTTACGAGCAGTCAAGATACGCCTGTAACACAGCCTACAATAACGCTTTCGACGGAGACTATGTCGCTCAATCTTTTTGAAAAAGAGACGTTGACGGCGACGTTGAAAGATTTGACGGGCGATACGGTTTGGACGACTTCGAACGCGGGGATTGCGACTGTGGAAAACGGCGTCGTACACGCATTGGGCGTTGGCACGGCAACCATCACGGCAACGGTTGGCGAGTATTCGGCAGCCTGCGAAGTAACGGTTGCGCGCGGGGAATTGACTCCCGAATTCGACGTGCTCGGCGACGATATTTCGGTTATGAAAAACGTAGAATACACGCTGGACGCGTCTATGAGTATAGCAGGGGAAGAATTCACGCTTGCTACGGTAACGTTTGCGACGGAAGGCGATTGCGTTTCCGTGGACGAAAACGGGAAGTTGACGGCGCTTGCGTATGGTACGCAGGACGTTACGGTAACGGCGGTTTACGGCGAAGTCAAAGTAGAAAAAACCTTTTCGGTAACCGTTTACAGACGGGCGGCGATTTCGACGGGAATTACGATGAATCGGCTGGAGCTTGCCATCACCAACTACGATTGGGATATGCTTACAGAATACAGTTTGGCAAACGTCAAAGCGGAAGTCAACGGTGAGTACGTGGATAATGCAATATCGTACGAAACCGCCGATCCGACGGTTGTGGCGGTAGAAGACGGGAAAATCGTGGCGAAAGGTAAGGGCGAAACGACCGTTACTGCGAAATTCACCGACGAAGCAGGGGTTGTATCCGTGCCGATTTTCGTTACGGTTGTAAAGGAAGCGATTACGCGTGAAGTCGGCTTTGAAGCGCTCGCTTCAGGCGGTTTGAAGGCGGCGACGGGCACGGTTTCGTTGGAGCTGTCGCCGAGTGAAATGGAGATTGCCTTTTCTGAAGTTACGGGCGTATTTATCGGCGAAACGAGTTATGATTTTTCGGTAACGGACAATGTTCTTAAGGTGCAGAAAGTGCCCGGTGGGTATCATAGCTTTACGCTGCAAACGAATCGTGTGGACGTAACCGTTGACGGGCTTGTATACATGGGCGCGATTTCCACGAAAGCGGAGTTGTTTGACTACGCAACGAATATGAACGTATATTACGGCTACGCGATTTTGACGAAGGATATCGATATGGAAGGTGCGAAGTGGACTACGGGCGACGCTTGGCAGCGCGGTACGCTTGACGGTATGGGGCATACGGTTTCCAATATCATCACGGAACACGGTTTTGTCAGATACCAATCCGAACTCGGCGCGGTTAAGAATATCCAACTTGTTAATATACTGCTAAAACCCGACGTTACCTTTGTGAGAAAGAACCGTATCGGCTTCTTTGGGGAACAACTTTGCGGGTCATGGGAAGATATGCTCGTGATCGGGAAGATTGAAGGAGCAACGAACGAACAAGCGCTTGCAATGGGTTGCGTATATCAAACGTCTACGGTCATGAAAAACATTATTATTGTGGCGAATACGGATAACTCGAGCGTTTTACATACAGGTAGCGGTTATCAGCACACGGACGGCACGGGTGCGATCGTGGAGAACGTATATTACGTATGTAATACCGAAAAAGACATGATCACTTGTGCTGCGAAAGCGCAGCAAGACAACTCCAAAGCTTATAAAACGGTAGCGGAATTGTTGGAGAATGAAGCGTTTGTCGGTTTTGACGGATGGACCGTTGCAAAAGGCGTTCTGCCGTATATGAATAGCTATGCGGACAGACAGAAAGACTTCGCGACGAAATTTGAAGGCGAGCTCAAGGTAGACGGCACGTTGACGGTGAATACGACGCTTAGCGACGGCGTGATTACGCTTAAGGATGATCCGGACGGTATTACGCTGGACGGTACGACTCTCACTTTGACCGCAAAAGGGGTATATACGATCGTGGTAACGAGCGCAGAAGATTCTTCGGTTTGCAAGGAATACCAACTCCGTTTGGTTGATTCGGAAACGATTACGTATGGCGGGAAGTACGTTTTGACGGACGGTGCGAATACGACGTTGGATTTGTCTAAGCTTTCTAAAAATGTTTCCGTAACGGCGGTAACGGTAAACAATAGCGAAGTAGCGTATTCCGTCACGGGCAATATTTTGACGTTTACAAACAACGCGGTAGATAAGCAAACGATTGTTTTGTTCGATCAAACGGCATTGCGCAATTATACGGTGGAAGTGCTTGTTGCCGATTACGCGGCAACGGATCTCGCGTCGTATAAAGCCTTTTGGAAAACGGACGATATTTATTTGAACAGTAAATATATGGTCATTGCTGCGGATATCGATTGCGGGTTGAATTGGATAGAAAATAGCAAAGCAAAGTTTCTTGCTAGCGTGATTGACGGACTTGGGCATACGATCAAAAATCAGCAAACATCGTACGGTGTGTTTGGTGGTATAAATATGGCGAATATAACTGTGAAAAACGTGACGTTTGAGAACTTTGCCGCGGCAGATTTTTACAATGGTAGATTGCTCGGTAGATACTGTCAAAGCATGGTATACGAAAACGTTCATTTCAAAAACTTTACGATTCCCGATCATTTCTTTACGTCCAATCAAGCCTGCTTGTTTATGTGGGGTAACGGCGACGGGTATTGGAAGGCAGGGGCGTTTGTTTTGAAAATGGCGAATTGCAGTTTCGAACTCAAATGTAACGACGCCTACGTAGACAAAACGTTCTTTCTAGTAGATACTCCTAATGCGTACGTTTCGATATTTACCAATGTAACGGTTACTTATAACGGCACGATTGCGACGTATGACAGCTCGAATACGACTCACCAGAAATATGAAAACGGACAAGTGCCCGTTACGAAGTTCAGCAATCTTGTCATCAACGATAAGACGGGTAAGACAACGTATAACAATTAATTGCTAATGGTTTTTAAAACGAAAAAACGCACACCGAGAATGGTGTGCGTTTCGTTGGTGACCCCAACGGGGGCTTTCGCTACGCTCAAAGAAAAATTCTCGCGTATAAACGCTCGCATTTTTCCGAACCCGATGGGTTCTTCGTTTTTTTCGTTGGATACAACAAAGTGGCTGTGCTTTAAAGCACAGTCACTTTTATCTTTGTTTCTTTTTGTAAATCTTCGGCTGGCTGTTGCAAGCGTGTCGGATCTAAAAAGTTAAGGTTCGTATACGTTGGTTCTTTTCCGATGCGCCGTGATTTT
>JAFVRU010000001.1 GCA_017504065.1 Clostridia bacterium | reverse complement strand
GCAAAAAAGCCCATATTGAGAAAGGTGCGCGGTTTTAGGGAAATGGGCTAATCGAAAAATTTACGTCGGTAGATGATACGGGAAACGCGGTCGCGTAACAACATGACATCGTACGTCGTTTCGGGATCTGGTCCGCCGTCTTGCAGGGGTTTTTCACGCTCCAAAACCAAATCGTCCTTGGCGGGCGAGCCTTGCATAGGCAGCATTTCCGTCCAAAGCGCGGTTACCCGATCGTCCTTGGAGAAAAAGCGGTGTCCGCCGATATCCATGCGGTAGTCCTTATACGTCGCGGTACGCGAAATCCCGCCCACGAAGTCTTCCGTTTCCAAAACGATCGGGAAAATATCCGTCGATTTCGTCAACAGTTCGTAGGCGGCGGTGAGTCCCGCAGGACCTGCGCCGATGATGATTGCCGTTCTTGTACGCATACGCTTTCTCCTTAGTTCTATTGTAACACAAGCCCTACAAAATGTCAATGAAAAAGTACGGGCTTCAAAGCCTGTTCGCTTTGAAACCCGTGCCTGTTATTTGCGATTATTCCGCAACGACTTCTTCTTCCGTCGTCTTAGCGTTGTTGTAATTGCCGATATACTGCGGCGTGATGTTCTTGTACGATTTTGTACCCGTACCCGCGGGAATAAGTTTCCCGATGATAACGTTTTCTTTCAAACCGACAAGGTAGTCGCGCTTGGTGCGGATTGCAGCTTCGGTAAGCACTCTCGACGTTTCTTGGAAGGACGCCGCCGACAAGAAGCTGTCGGTTGCGAGCGCCGCTTTCGTGATCCCGAGCAGAACGCGCTTTGCAAGAGCGGGCTTGCCGCCGTTTGCCATCGCTTTCGCGCTTTCGTCTTGGAACGTTACCATATCCACGAGTTCGCCGGGCAACAAGTTCGTATCGCCTGCGTTTTCTACACGGACTTTCTTGAGCATTTGCCGAACGATGATTTCAACGTGCTTGTCGTTGATTTCAACGCCTTGCGAACGGTAAACTGCTTGGACTTGTTCCAAAATATAGTCTTGAACGCCCTTAACGCCTTGTACGTGCAAGATGTCTTGGGGATATACGCTACCTGCGTTCAACAAGATGCCGGGAACGACTTTTTCGCCTTCCTTGACCTTGATTTCCGCATTGAACGGCAACGTGTATTCTTTCTTAACTTCGTTTGTCGTTTCGTCCAAAACTTTGATATGCTTCGAACCGTCGCTATCGTCGATGGAGATGACACCTTCGACTTCGCAAATCGTCGCGCAGCCCTTGGGTTTTCTGACTTCGAACAATTCTTCGACACGGGGCAAACCTTGCGTGATGTCGCCCGTCGCCGCGATACCGCCCGTGTGGAACGTACGCATCGTAAGCTGCGTACCGGGTTCACCGATGGATTGCGCCGCGATCGTACCAACCGCTTCGCCTACCTGTACGGGAAGCGTCGTCGCCATGTTCTTACCGTAGCACTTCGCGCATACGCCGAATCTCGACGAACAACCGAAGATGCTGCGAATGGAAACTTCCGTCAAACCTGCGTCGCAGATTTCGCTCGCTTCCTTTTCGTCAATGAATTGGTTCATTTTTACGAGTACTTCGCCCGTTTCGGGGTGGACAACGTCTTCCGCCGCGAACCGACCGAGAATTCTCGATTTCAAGCCTTCGATTTCTTTCCCGACCGTATCGTAAATCGCTTTTACGACCATACCTTGCGGCTTTCTACCCGCGCAGCAGTCTTCTTCGCGAACGATGATTTCGTGCGATACGTCTACCAAACGGCGGGTCAAATACCCAGAGTCCGCCGTCTTCAAAGCCGTATCGGTCAAACCTTTACGACCACCGTGCGACGAAATGAAATATTCGAGAACGGACAAACCGTTTCTGAAACACGATTTAACGGGAACTTCGATCTTTTTACCTTGCGGATTAACCATTAGACCACGCATACCTGCGAGCTGTTTGATCTGGTCGATCGAACCACGCGCGCCCGAATCCGCCATCATCCAGATAGGGTTGAACTTGTCTTCTTCGCCTTGCTTCTTCAACAGCGTAGCCACTTTGTCCGTCGCCGCGTCCCATTGCGCGATTACCGCGCTGTAACGTTCGTCTTCGTTCAAAAGCCCACGCGCGTATTTCTTCGCGATCTTGGTAACTTCGTTTTCTGCGTTTTCGATGATCGCTTGCTTTTCCGCAGGAATCTTCATGTCGAATACCGACGTCGTAAGCGCCGCGATCGTGGAGTATTTATACCCGCGTTCCTTCATCGCGTCAAGCACGTACGAAGCCTTGGGCGCTTTGCCCGTTCTAAACGAAGCTTCTACGATCCGCGACAAATGCTTCTTGCCGATTGCTCTTGCGTTGCCGATAAATTCGGTATCGAGTTCCAAACGCAAATACGATTCAGGCGTATCTCTCTTGACGAAACCGAGATCTTGCGGCAAACCGTCGTTGTAGATCAAACGACCGATCGTCGTTTTGATAATACCCGAAACTTCCCGTCTGCCCGTCTTGGGGTTCAAACGCACTTCCGCGCACTTGATCGGCGTTTCGCCGGGCTTGTTTTCTACGGGGCAGGTATAAGGCAAAGGCAATTCGTCGAACTTCCCTTCGGGCAATTCCACCACGCGCTTCAAGTACATTTCGTCTTGTTCGTGCGCGATCTTGTTTTGGTAAGCCAAAATCGCTTCGTTTTCGGACGAATATACAGGCGCTTCGTACACTTCGCCGTCTTCGCAAGGACGACCTTGTTCGTCGTACTTTTTCCCTTCTTCACGGCGCTTGATCGTCAAGCAATACGCGCCGATGATCATGTCTTGCGTAGGCGACATGACCGATTTACCATCGGCAAGCTTCAAAATGTTGTTTGCCGAAAGCATCAAAAATCTTGCTTCCGCTTGCGCTTCTACGCTCAAGGGAAGATGCACAGCCATTTGGTCGCCGTCGAAGTCGGCGTTGAAAGGTCCGCAGACAAGCGGAGAAATCTTAATCGCTCTACCTTCGATGAGTACGGGTTCAAACGCTTGAATGGACAAACGGTGAAGTGTCGGAGCACGGTTCAAAAGGACGGGGTGGTCTTTGATAACGTCTTCCAAGACGTTCCAAACCATATCCTTCGCCTTTTCTACGGCGCGCTTCGCCGTTTTGATATTGTGGCATTGTCCGCTTTCTACCAACCGTTTCATAATGAACGGTTTGAAAAGCTCGATCGCCATTTCCTTGGGCAAACCGCATTGATAAATCTTCAATTCAGGACCGACGACGATAACCGAACGACCGGAATAGTCAACACGTTTCCCGAGCAAGTTTTGACGGAAACGACCTTGTTTACCGCGGAGCATTGCCGACAAGGATTTCAAATCACGGTTCGAAGGTCCGCTGAGCGCTTTCCCGCGACGACCGTTGTCGATGAGCGCGTCTACCGCTTCTTGCAACATACGTTTTTCGTTCTTGATGATCATATCGGGCGCTCCAATTTCCATCATCTTCTTCAAACGGTTGTTACGGTTGATGACGCGGCGGTACAAATCGTTCAAGTCCGACGTAGCAAATCTGCCGCCGTCGAGTTGCACCATCGGACGGATATCGGGCGGAATTACGGGAAGCACCGTCAAAATCATCCATTCGGGGCGGTTACCGCTCTTTCTGAACGATTCGATGACTTCCAAACGCTTGATCGCCTTGATCGCTTTTTGGCTAGGACCTTTTTGGTTGTTTGCGGAATCCGCAAGCGCTTTCTTGCATTCTTCCGCTTCCGCTTCCAGGTTCACCGCCATCAAAAGCTCGCGAACGGACTCCGCGCCCATACCGACTTTCAAGCCGGTTACGGACGAATCGCCGTATCTTTCTTCGATTTCACGGAGTTGTTTGTCCGTGATGACTTGCTTGTACTCCAGCTCCGTAACGCTACCCGGATCGAGTACGACGTAGGAAGCGAAATAGATGACTTGTTCAAGCTGTTTGGGACCCATATTCAAAAGCAAACCGATTTTGGAAGGTACGCCTTTGAAGTACCAGATATGCGAAACGGGCGCGGCAAGGTCGATATGCCCCATTCTTTCCCGTCTTACTTTCGAACGGGTAATTTCAACGCCGCACTTTTCGCAAACGTGGCCCTTATATTTTACTCTCTTATATTTTCCGCAATGACATTCCCAGTCTTTCATCGGCCCGAAGATCTTTTCGCAGAAAAGACCGTCTTTTTCGGGTTTTTGGGTGCGGTAGTTGATGGTTTCGGGTTTTGTTACTTCACCGTACGACCATTCTCTAATTTTTTCCGGAGACGCAATACTGATTTGAATAGAATTGAAATCGTTTAATTCGTACATAGTTTTTCTCCTTATTCTTCATCGTCGAACGAATCGTCTTCGTCGTCTGCAAACAGGTTGCCGAACCCGAAATCGTCATCGTCGTCATCGTCTTCGAAATCTTCGTCCGTTTCCGAAACGTTGAAGTCGTCTTCGTCGTCGCCTTCGTCTTCGAAGATAGATTTCACGTCGAAGTCTTCTTCATCATCGTCGTCCGTGTTGAAGTCGATTTCTTCGAAGTCTTCGTCTTTCAAGCTGTCTTTGTTGCTCGCCAACGTATCCGCCGTATCCTCTTCTTCTTCGACTTCGCGAATGATGAGTTCGTCGCCCGATTCGGTAAGCACTTTTACGTCCAATGCCAAGCTCTGCAATTCTTTGAGCAAGACCTTAAACGCTTCGGGAATACCCGGTTCAGAAATATTTTCACCGCGAACGATGGATTCGTACGTCTTGACACGACCTACGATGTCGTCCGATTTCACGGTCAAAATTTCTTGCAAAATATGCGCCGCGCCGTAAGCTTCCAATGCCCAAACTTCCATTTCCCCGAAACGTTGTCCGCCGAATTGCGCTTTACCACCCAAAGGCTGTTGCGTAACCAAGCTGTAAGGACCGATTGCACGCGCGTGGATCTTATCGTCTACCAAGTGGATCAGCTTAATCATATATTGTACGCCGATCGTTACGCGGTTTTCGAACGCTTCACCCGTTCTGCCGTCAAAGACTTGGAATTTCCCGTCGACGTTGCCGTCGGGGTTGAGCAAGTTGTTTTCACGGAACATCGTTTCGAGATCTTTTTCCGTCGCGCCGTCGAATACGGGCGTCGCGATCTTCCAACCGAGTTGCTTACATACGTAGCCCAAGTGTACTTCCAAAACCTGACCGATGTTCATACGCGAAGGTACGCCCAACGGGTTGAGCAAGATTTGGAGCGGCGTACCGTCTGCAAGGAAGGGCATATCCGCCTGCGAAAGCACGCGGGAAATAACGCCCTTGTTACCGTGGCGACCCGCCATCTTATCCCCGACTTGGATCTTACGTTTTTGCGCGATATATACGCGAACGAGCTTGCTAACACCCGGTTCGAGTTCGTCTTTGTTCTCTCTCGTGAATACCTTGACGTCAACGACTACGCCGCCTTCGCCGTGGGGTACTTTCAAGGACGTATCGCGGACTTCTCTCGACTTTTCGCCGAAGATCGCGCGAAGCAATCTTTCTTCGGGCGTAAGTTCCGCTTCACCCTTCGGGGAAACTTTCCCGACGAGAATGTCGCCGCTTTGGATTTCCGCGCCGATACGGATAATCCCGTCTTCGTCCAAATCCTTCAACGCGTCGTCGCCGACGTTGGGGATATCTCTCGTGATTTCTTCAGGACCGAGCTTCGTATCTCTCGCTTCCGTTTCGTATTCTTCAATGTGAATGGAAGTGAATACGTCGTCTTGCACGAGTTTTTCCGAAAGCAAGATTGCGTCTTCGTAGTTATAACCTTCCCATTCCATATAACCTATTAAAATGTTCTTACCGAGCGCAAGTTCGCCGTTGTTGGTCGAAGGACCGTCGGCGATGATTTCGCCCTTGAATACTCTGTCGCCCGTCGAAACGATGGGACGTTGATTCAAGCACGTACCCGCGTTGGAGCGTTCGAATTTCTTTAAAGGATATTCGCGAATCGTACCGTCGTCTTCCTTAATCTTGATCATATTCGACGCGCAGCCGACGACAACGCCCGCTTCTTGCGCGGTTACGATAACGCCCGAGTATTGCGCGATGGTGCTTTCGATACCCGTCGCAACGATCGCGCTTTCCGTCTTCAAAAGGGGTACGGCTTGCCGTTGCATGTTCGAGCCCATCAACGCACGGTTGGTATCGTCGTTTTCCAGGAACGGAATGAGCGCCGCAGCAACCGAAACGAGCTGTTTGGGCGAAACGTCCATATAGTCCATCTTTTCGCGCGGCATTTCCGTAATGTCGTTTTGATGACGACAGCCTACGCGTTCGTTGATGAATCTACCTTCTTCGTCGAGCGGTTCGTTCGCCTGCGCGACGGTGTATTTATCTTCTTCGTCCGCCGTGAGATAATCCACGTGCGTCGTAACGATCCCCGTTTCCTTGTCGACTCTACGATACGGGCTCATGATAAACCCGTATTCGTTGACTTTTGCAAACGTAGCGAGCGACGTGATCAAACCGATGTTTTGACCTTCGGGCGTTTCGATCGGACACATACGTCCGTAATGCGTGTGGTGAATGTCGCGGACTTCGAACGTCGCTCTGTCGCGGTTCAACCCGCCAGGACCGAGCGCGGAGAGTTTCCGCTTGTGCGTGAGTTCCGCAATCGGGTTGGTTTGGTCCATGAATTGCGAGAGCTGCGAAGAACCGAAGAATTCACGGATGACCGCCGATACGGGACGGATATTGATGAGCGCGGACGGCGTAATTTCCATGGGATCTTGCGTCGCCATTCTCTCTTTGATCAATCTTTCCAAACGCGCGATACCTACGCGGAGTTGGTTTTGCAACAATTCGCCGACGGAACGTACGCGACGGTTGCCAAGGTGGTCGATGTTGTCCGTCGTACCGATGCCGTACTTCAAATCCAAGTTCGTGGAAATGGAAGCGACGATATCGTCCACGGTAACGTGCTTGTGGCAAAGCTTTTCCGCAAGCGGGCGGAGTTCTTTCTTTTGTTCCATGGTAGGAACGGGAGTTTCGCTCGCCAAAATTTCGTGGAAGAGTTTACAAGCCGCGACGAACTTACGACGGTTGTCCCGTCTCTTTTCGCGGTTCTTCTTTTCTTCGGGCTTTTCGTCCGGTTCTTCCGCTTTTTCTTGCGTATAGTAAAGCGCGTCGATGTCGTCGACGTATTTTTCCGCTACTTCTTCCACGCTCAGGGAAGCGCATTCTTCCGCGATGAGTTTGGAGAATTTGTAGTTGGGATAGAATACCGTAGGCAACAAGCCGAAATCTTTCGCGCGGGCTTGTACAGGGATATCGGAAATCGCCGTGAAGTCCACGGTGTTGTTCGCGATAATCTTATGACGGATCTCCCCTTCTTCGGGATCGTCTACAAGCACGAAAAGTTCGTTGATACCGCAATTTTGAATTTCTTTTGCTTTGATTTCGGAAATCTTTTCCCCTGCTTCCGCAATGACTTCGCCCGTTTCGGGATTGATTACGGCGTCCGCTACGCGGCAGCCTTCCAAACGGTATGCAAGGTTGAGTTTTTTATTGTATTTGTATCTGCCGACTTTCGCGATGTCGTAACGACGGGGATCGAAGAACAGATTGAACAGGTGCGCCCGAACGGAATCTTCCGTAGGCGCTTCGCCGGGACGCAAACGGCGGTAGAGTTCGTATAAGCCGTCCGATTCCGATTTCGCCGTATCTTTCGCAAGGGTAGCGGCAATAATCTTGTCCCCGGGGAACAAATCTTCGATCGCGCGGTTCGAACCGAACCCGAGCGCGCGCAAAAGCACCGTGATGCACAGCTTCTTCTTTCTGTCCACGCGAACGTACAAAGCGTCCTGCGCGTCCTGTTCGAGTTCGAGCCAAGCGCCACGGTTGGGCATAACGGTCGTCGCGAACATTTCCTTACCCGTCTTGTCCTTACTCGACGCATTGTAAACGCCGGGCGAACGAACGAGCTGGGAAACGATAACGCGTTCCGCGCCGTTGATGATGAACGCGCCGTTTTCCGTCATCAAAGGGAAATCGCCCATAAACACTTCTTGGTCGAGCACTTCGTTCTTGACCTTGTTTACAAGGCGCACCTTGACGCGGAGCGGCAACGCAT
>JAFVRU010000107.1 GCA_017504065.1 Clostridia bacterium | reverse complement strand
GGTGTATTCCATGCTCGGTTCCCATCCCAATCGCGAGTCCGTTTGCACAAGCGGAATCGTATCTAAAACGTTTTCACGTTCCCGAAGCACGATCTTCTCAATCTCCGCAATGCATTTTTCCGCAAGCGCCTTGCTGCCTGCTATGCTCAACTTTTGCTTTGCGATATAGTGCTTTTTCACGTTCAACGCCGTACGAGCGGTGTTGCGCATAAACTTCGCAAGATTCAGGAGCTTCCAAATCGCTTCGTCAGGGCTTGCAACGTTTTCCAAAATCCCGATTCCGTCGTTAAACAGCCGTTCCATGACTTCAATAGAACGGATTTCATCGAAAATACGTACGCCGGGCAGCGAGTTTTTTCCGTCTGAATCGGGAGTGTACGTTCCGAAATAGATAAAATTCCCGAACATAGCATGCGGTTTAGACGGCATTTTTCCCTGCTCGGGAATGCTCGCCGGCAAGCCTTCCATCACGCCCGACCAAAGCGGATAGGACGGACCGATACGGAAACTTCCGTACATGTCTTCGTTGTTGGGTACGAAATGCGTAATCGCTTCGCTGAACGCAGCCATGGCTGTTTCAACCGCTTTGGCGTTTGCGCCGTAGTCGCGCCGCAACAGTTTTTCAAGCGTTGTTTCCAAAGGCTCAACCTGCGTAAAAAACGCTTGTTTTTCCAACTCGCAAATAATCGACGGGTGGAAACCGTAATGAATGTTTTCCTCGATCCCCGACAAGCCCCATTCTCTATGCGCTTGCTGCATCGCTTTATAGCGTTTGATCCATTGTTGGGGCATAGGCTCGTAGGGAATCACCCCAAAATCCCAAGTGCGACCCGAAGTTTGCGCGTTCGCCAAAAGCTTGATTCCGCGTTTCTTCGCCGCAATCGCTTCGCTCGCAAAATACTCACCCGGACCTACGAAACTCAACGAATAATCCCAAACGGTTTCAACCGAATCCCCGAGCTTATATTGGTGGAACATATCCCAAGTCGCCATTAAGCTGACGTTTTGCGGAAGTTCTTCAATCAAGCGTACGCGTTCCTGTTCGGGAGCGTAACCCCAATTATAGGTATCGAAAATAATTTCCGCGTCCGCCCGTTTTTTGCGCACAGCGTTTGCGATCATTTCCGCCCAAGCGGGATAGTCTTTGCAAGGCCACCAACCGGGGCTGGATTTTCCCGTCGGAATATTGTCCTTGAAGTTCTTGGAGTACGGAGTTTCTCCCACCGCAGGATCGCGGCTGGCAAACTGATTCGATTCGCCCGTCAAAGAAATCCCTTTCAGCTTCGGGCACACGTCGAACAGCTCGCCGTATAAAGCGTCGTAGAATTCCTGCGCGCCATCGTCGTCGGGATGTTTGGAGTGTTCCGTACACAATAATACGTATACGTCGATGCCGTATTTTTCCGCTCGCTCTGCAATCAACCGCAAATCGATATAATACCCGCGCGTATCCGTATACGCGTCGTTGAGCCACAAATCGATGGCGTCATAGCCGTTATGCGCGATCCAAGCAAACGCTTCGTCGGGGTATTCGTACATGCCGAACGGGGATTGCGTAATTCGCGGGGAAAACAACGCCTTTCGCGCAACCGTTCCGACGGTAAGAAAGGGCGCTTTGCGGATATTCAGTAAATCTTCCAAGTAATAAAAAGCTTGCGCTACGCCGCGGTCGTCGTAGCCTTCGATGGTAACGGAGTTTTGCTCCGTTGTGATCCGATAGCCCATATACCCGTTCGCTTCGCCAAGATCGCGCCCGAGCGTAACGGTAACTGCCGCCCCATTCGGATTTTTGACGATACAGGCGGATACGTTCATCGAAGTAAATAAATACTCCACAAAATCCCGCGCCGCCGTCATGATGACTTGGTTGTCAGGATTTTGCACGTAGATCTTGACTCCGTCCGTAAAAACGAACTCGTTGTTTTCAGGAAGAAGCGCTTCGTTGCGAACGTTCGGCTTATGTACGGTTAAAAGCTCGGTTTTAAAATCGTAATTGCGTTGTTTTTGTAACATTTTTTAACCTTTAATCATATCGATGATATCGTTTACCGCGATGTCGACCATTTCTTGACCGAGCTCCAAGTTCAAATCTTTCGCCGTTTCCGCAAACCAGTCGTTGGAGTCCTTTAAGCGATCGAGTTTGATCGAACCGGGGTAGAGCGCTTCGAGCATGGAGCATTCGTAAACGCCCGCGTGATCGCCTTCGCCCGACGCATTTTTCGTGTAGGGGATGAGTACGACGCGGATTCTGTTCCAAGGGCTGTCGGCTTCGGAAAGGTGTTCGAAGAAATCTCTGTTTTCGTTCTTACCCCACCAGCCGTAGCCGCCCGTTTGTTCCAAGTCCGCCATGATGAGTTTTTTCGCTGCTTTCATACATGCTAGCGTCATTGGCAAATAATCTTCCGTTTGGTGCGCGATGACAATGTAAATATTTTTCTTGAATCCGCTGTCGAAAAGGGATTTTAAAATGCAGTATACGTAGCTTTCAATCGTGTCGCAATCGACGTTCAAGGTATTGGTTTCAGGACCGCCGACGGCGTAGCTCGCCACGCCGTACCATACGGGCGGTAAAATCATCGCGTCTACTTTTTCCGCGACCTTTTCAATAATGCCTTGCGCGATCATCGTATCGCAGCCGAACGGACAATGCGTGCTGTGGTATTCCATCGTGCCGACCGTGAACATGACGGGCCAATTTTCTCTTTTCGCTCTTTCTACTTCCAACGGATAACCGTATTCCATTTTAAAACTGTTGCTCATAATACTTTCTCCTTTTGTCAAAATGCGTTATTTTTTGTTTGACTTTTTAATTATACATTTGTTATACTGTTTTGTAAATAGGAATTTACACCAAAAAACTATCTATTATTAGCGTTTTTTTATACAGGAGAAGTATGAAATATTTACAAGACGTTTATTTTTCCAACTTAAACGCCGTTTATAATTTCGGCGGGCATTTTTCCATTTCCGAAACGGAGAGTTGGGATTACGGGAAGCACAGATTCGAGCAATGCAAATTCTATTTCATTACGGGCGGAAGTTGCGTGATCGAGATCGAAAACAAAAAATATCACGGCGTAGCGGGGGATTGGTTTTTCATTCCTGCCGGAGTGGAGCATTTCTATTACAACGAAAAAGGGACGCGTTTTGAAAAGTATTGGATGCATTTTGATTTGTATCCGTCCATCGATATATTTCACGTATTGCAGCTACCGTACGTAGTCAAAGCGGACGCCAAGGGTAGAGCGTTGCGGTTGTTTAAGCGGTATGCCAAGCTTTGTCAAAGCGACGAATTGACGGACAAGCTTGCGGTGAAAGCTTGTTTGATCGGGTTGCTTGCCGAGTATATCAAAGCGGCGAAGCCCGAAGGCGTGAACGTGATCAATCGCGCCGAAGCTCGGATTGACGAACTTTTGAGATACATCAATGAGAATTTGGACAAGCCGCTGTCTAACGACGTGCTTGCGGAAAAATATTTCGCGCACCCCAACCATTTTATTCGCGCGTTCAAAGAAAAAACGGGGTTTACTCCCGCGAAGTATATCAAAGCGCAACGTTTGGAAAACGCAAAACGATTGTTGGAATCCACAGATCTTTCGATTGTCGAGATTACCGAGAAAATCGGGTTAGTCGAACCCACGCATTTTTCAAGACTGTTTAAGGAATATTACAGTTTTCCGCCTACCGAATACCGACGTCGGTTTAAACGGGAAATGGGAATGTAGCGCAAAAGTACAATTCCTGTCGAGTACTCGTTTTCCACCAAACAAAAAGGATTCCGCAGGCGTTCTTTGCTTGGGAATTTTTAAAATATACAAGGATTATAAGGTATTGCGCTTTTAGACAGAGCAACAATCAGATTCCAAAACGGAGTCTGATTTTTTGTATAAAAGACTCCAAGCAAGTGTATATTTTGCATATTTATACATTTTCTTCAAAAGGAAAATTTTGGAAAACGGAAAATTCCTTTATAGCGACAGCAATCGTACGAAGGATTCCAGCGTACTCTTTATCCCTGGCGTGGGCGTGAATGAAAAAGTAAAGATTCGTTTTGACTCTCTCAACGGTATCACTTATACTGTATACGATGAGAACAACCATGAACAAGAGTCTTCGACGGGTACGTACGAGGTCGTTTCCGCAAACGAATACCGTGCAAGCTTCACGGAAGGAACGAAAGCAGGGGAAACGATATATTTCTTAGTTGGCACAATTCAGGGTGAGCCCGCATTCCAAGTCCGCAACGACGAGGAGTTTAACGCAGGGAAATTCTGTTATACGGGCATTATGAAAAATAGTCAAGGCGGGTATATGATTGCCCAAAGAGAAGACGTAACCATCCAGTTTGACGGCTTCAGTACGGTAACGTTTACGCAGAGCGGCGTGGCTACTCGTTATAATTACAGAAAGAATGAGCAGGGCAAGTACGTATTTACCGATGCGAATGATAACGTAAAGGGCATAGTTTGCTTGACGAAAGATTTGGACGTCAAAGTGGCATTGCAAGGATTCTTCTTCTATGAAGAGTTGTTGGATAGCACTTTTGAAACGGAAGATGGTGCAAGCTTAACCCTTGACGGCGTAGGCTTTGCGACATACGTAAAGGCTAGAAAAACGGTAAAAGCTTACTATACCGCAACGGCGATGCCTATGGGCGGTATGAAGATTTCCTTTGCCGATGAGAAGGACGGCTATAAGACATACGACTATCTTCTTACCATCGATCAAGAAGATGAAACCGTTTATACTCTGAGAAGTATACCTAGCACCTATGCAGAGTATTATTATAAGTCGGATAGCAGCGCGTATTATTCGCCTTTGCTCGTTTTGGATGAACATACGGTAGGGGTTGCTTCTCTCTACGGCTATACGTCGGAAAGGAAGTTTGTGAAGGTGTCGGAGGGAACGTATACGGACAACGGCGACGGCACTTACCTTTTCGAGCGGACGGAGACGTTTGACGGTGAAGGTGCGCTCGACAAACCTATCGATCCTATGAGTATTCAATCCTTCGTGTTTGCTACGGATAGCGTTACGTTTGGATATAGCGTACACTATTGGTTTTCTTCCAACAATGGGGAAACGAAGTATTTCGTTGACTATACTAACGGGGAAGGCAGTTTAAAGCTTGTCGGCGGATTGGCTTATTACAAGGCGTCTAAAGACGCTCCTATGGTACACGGCTCCTATAACAAGAGCGGGGATGTATTGGTGTTTGAAGACCAAGACGATAAGACGCACTATCTCTTGTTGCATGAAGAAGAAAAGACGTTTGAAGTTCTTTCTTACTTGCCGTATACGGCATATTTGCTTGGCTCGGATAATAAGAGCAATTCGAAGTGTTCTCTTGCCTTTGACGGTAAGGGCGGCGCAACGTATACGGTAGAAGTAGATGGCGGAGAAAAAAGGACGTACGTCGGTACGACTGCTGTAACGACGAAAAAGACGGAATTTAATAAAGAAATCCAGCTCTTCACGTCGGAGGACGGTACGGTTTCGTTTGAATATATTCTCGTTTCTTTGCAGACGAGTACGGCTTTCCTTTTGAAGGATACGAGCTATGCGGCGGGTAACTACGTTTGCACGCAAAGCGACTGGGTGGGTGTATTGACGCTCGACGGATATTGCTATCAGGCAAGCTATCAAGATGGCGGCGAAACGTACGAAGGGAACTATTACGTGCAAGACGGTGTTATCGTATTGAGCGTAATGGGTAAACTCTATTATTTGGACGTTGTTTCCGAGGAACAAGTAACTGTTCGCGGTGAAGAGTACGGTCAATACGCTTTCTTTGAGAATCAATATGCAAACGGCTTGTACTTTGAAATGGACGGCTATGGAAAGCTTTCTATATTTACGTTGGAAAAAGTTGGCGATTCCTATAAGCGCGTATACAAGACGCAAGACGCTACGTATATAAAAGCGGGCGACGAGTATACTATTATTTACGGTGAAGGCGAAAATAAAACGGTTTACCTTTGTAGGGATAACGGATATGTCTTTGTTGCAGACGACGGAGAAAGCTATAAGGTCCTTTCGAAAAATCAAGAAGTAGAAAAGAGCGTTCTTATCGACACGAGCGATTGGGCGGTTCTGATTCTTGACGAATTCGGTATGGCAATCAAGTATAATGCGGAAGGACAAAAGCAAGAAGGCTCGTATACGAGAATTACCGAAAACCTTTTGTATTTTATCAACAAACAGGGCTCGGATGCTTGTCTTTATAATTATAATATGGAAACGGGCGCAGCGGATCCTATTGAGTTGAAGGCGAGAAATTATTACACTACCGATTTGAAATCTCTTTCTTTCACGAAATATGGCTTTGCTGTGTTTAACGGCGACACCGAAAACCTTATCTTCTATAACTATGAAGGCGAAAACGTAATCATTTATCGTCGTCCTACGGAAAACGATGGGGCGAATAAAGACTACACCGAATACGGCTTTGTGAAAGAGAACTTCGGTAAGCTTGACGAGAAAAAGGATTACAACGGAGAAATTTATTACAGAAACTCTGGTAGCGATATTGTTTTCGAACGCAATGCGGAGAACACGGAGAAATATCCTATCTATATCTACGGTCAAAAGTGGACGGTCAACAGCATTAGCTTTGCTCCTACGGGTGGAGCGGAATTCAGCGTTAGCGCTACGGCGTACATTACCGTTGAAGATGAAAAAGGAACCGTTATTGAAGAGAACGGATTATTGAAATGCTCCGTAGAACGCACAATCAATGCGGAAACAGGAGCAGCGGAAATGTACGTTCTTTTAACAGGCGGCTTCCGTTTGTATATCAACGCAACGTATACGGGCAAGTCAGGTATGGCAAACACCTACACGGCTTACGATCTTTGTTTTAGTCAAGAAATCCCTTCGTATCTCTATTTAGACGTTCTCTATCGTGTGTATGCAATGCATGGCGCTTCCAGCGCAAATGCGTTTAAAAACACCGTCGGTACGGTTACTTTGTTTATGGATTTTGATGAAAACGGTAAAGAAGAAAGTAATGAAATGTCGGCGCAGTTTGGCGAAAATTCCATGCTCTGTGATACGAACGAAAATCGACTTGACAATATAGACGGTACGCCTTTCCACAGCCTTGAGAACGGACTTTATTACGTGGAAATAACGATGGCGGACGGATATCTCTATCGCATGTATTTTGGAATGCAAACACACACATATTTGCGTGCAGTTGGGTATTTGGTATATGCTTTCGTACGTGTACAGGATATCACGGTGGGCGATTATACCGTATCGGTCGGCAGAGTAACGGCAAGCGATACTACGGACGTAAAATTGGGTTCGGTATTCTCTGTAGAATTGAAAAAGAATGGCGTTTCCATAGGGAATAAGCTTGTTGTGCAAGATAAGGAAGACTTGTTTGAAATTGGCGGCGTATGGCATTACGTAGATAGAGAAAAGACGGGAGAGGACGAGGTTGTTAAGGCTACCTACTATCTCATTACGTTAGAAGAAAAAGAGAATAGCTCTGTAGAAGAGGAAGGCAAGACAACTTTCCCTGTCTATGAAAAAGCGACAGTAAAAGAAGCGCAGGCTACGATTATGCATGAAAGCGAAAACGTAAAACGCTACGTGGAAATCGTTGACGGCAAGGTTACGTTGCTCTCTCTCCACGGGAACGTTTATTACGTGAAGGAATGCACGTATGCAGACGGCGTATATACCCTTAAGACAACCAACGGCAGATCTTTTACGGTAACGGTTGTCGGCGAAAACGTTGTTATTGAATAACTCTAATCGGCAAAATCAATGTCAAAATAAGGAGCAGGTTTTCCCTGAAGTAGACCCAAAGGTTAGATAAAGGAATATTAAATTTACGAATGAGTTCTGTATGCAACAGGGCTCATTCTTTTTGGTTTGAGAAAAATTTTTTCGTTGTTATAGCTTAAAGGCGTCTCTCGCAGATTTATTTAGGAAGCAATTTTTATAGGAGAATGATGACCGACATAGTTTAATGGCAAAAAAGACACAAAAGCAACGGGATAAAAAGAAGAAAATCTCAATGTGAGCATAGAGATTAGCGCCGATTAAGAAATAGAAAAATAAAAAGAACGGCGGACGGATTTGTCGTTAGTATTCCGAGTATAAAATGATAAAGGCAGGCGAGCAATTAAGCACACCTGCCGTTTTCCATTCCGTAAAATTATTAAACTCTCTCATAAAACAAAATAGGCTGAAGGTCTTTCTTACAGGAAAGAGATTCAACCTATTAAGACTTGGTGCGGTCGACAGGAATTGCGCTTTTAGCAGCGCGCCCCGCTCGGCAATTATCAATTGCCGCCTTTGCCGTCTATTCTTTCGTGAGAAATACTTGCATTGGCAAAGCGTTTTGCTCTCGCAAAACGGCTCCCACCCTCAATTCCTGTCGCGTATTCGGTTGCATACCAAACAAAAAAACACCCACAAGGGGTGCTTTTTTGTTTGGTGCGGTCGACAGGAATTGAACACTTGCTAAAAACGCTAAACTCCTTTATTTATAAGGGTTTCAGCGTTTGAACACCATACTGCACACCGAAAAATTAAGAATAATTCGTCGTATTAAAAAGCCTTTTTCTTTTATGTAATGCCAAAAAGATTTAATTGGTTAATTTTATAATATCTATAAATAATACTTGACATTTATTGTAGAAAGTAGTATACTTTTATCTGCAAAAGGGTATATAATATATAGGTGATATTATGTTGATGAATAAAATAAGCGAAAAATTTAATATAAATGAGCCGATTTTTACGGAAGAGATAATGAATCTATTCCCTCAATATTCTCGCCCGTATATTTTTCGTTTGTTAAACGAATTAGAAAAATCAAGCGAATTAATTAGATATTCAAAAGGTGTGTATTTTATCCCTAAAAAAACATTCTTTGGCTTATCCACAATTACTGCCGATGCGGTAATCGAAAAAAAATATTTGAAAGAATATAATAATATTTATGGCATTTACAGTGGTTTGAGATTATTAAATCTTTTCTCCGTTACTACGCAAGTACCTAACGTGATTGAAATCGTAACCAATAATGAAACAATGCGCTGTCGAGAAATCAATCTTAACGGTAGAACATTTGTATTACGAAAATCACGGTTCAATATTGATAAAAACAACGTAAGCGCATATATGGTTTTACAGTTATTTAACGATTTAGGAACAAACACCAAATTAGATGCTTTTGCTCAAAGACGTTTACTCAATTTCATTCAAGAAAAGGATATAAAACAACAGCAATTGCTGACTTTGGCAATGAAATTCCCCGCACAAACTATGAAAAATCTAATCGGGAGCGGTATATTAAATGGAATTGCATAAAAACCCAGAAATATTTTCGGACGCTATTCTCGCAACCAGCGAGTATTTGAATATTGCCCCTGCCTTAATCGAAAAAGATTATTACGTTACGTTAATTTTGAAACGATTAAATGAAGAAATACCCGGTTTGTTGTTTAAGGGCGGAACAAG
>JAFVRU010000106.1 GCA_017504065.1 Clostridia bacterium | reverse complement strand
CGCTTTCGCTCTTTGACGAGTCGGGCAACGTGTATAGGAACGAATGCACGGTAGCTACGCAAGTTTTGACGGACGAGAGTGATCTTGCGGTGTTCAATCTCACGCAAGAAAAGCCCGTCGTTACGGGATATTACGTTTTGGGCGCGGATATCGGTACGGCGGAAGCGCCGTATAACGGCATGACGCATGCAGGCGTAACTTCTTCGTACTATTTCAACGGTACGTTGAACGGGAACGGACATACGTTGTACGTGAAAGGCTCGAAGAGCGGGTTGTTCGGTCGTTTAGGGCAAACGGCGGTGATCGAGAACGTAGCAATTCACGGCTCTATGGCAAAAGATGATATAAACGCCAGAAGATACGTACTTGCGGACTATCCCGGATCTTCGACGATTAAAAACTGCTATTTTACTTTGACCGATCTTCGCACCAGCAAGACGACGGCGCTCAACTTGATCAACGAGATGGGCGCGTATACGGTGCTGACGAACGTGGTAGTGGAATACAAAGCAGGTTGCGGCGAAACGATGGATAGCGGGTTGTTGTTTAACAGCGAAGCGAAGAAAAACAATATCGCAAACGTACCTACGTATTATACGAACGTATACGTAATCGCGCCCAAAGGCTTGCCGATTGCAAAAATCAATTCGACGTCCACTTCGGTATATGCAAGCAACGAAGGGAAAACGGCGGATACGGCGAACGGTATTTACGTATATCCCACGAAAGCTGAAGGCTCGAAGGACGTAACGGTCGTGCGGTACGAAAATACTCTTGCGTTGAAAAATGCGGGCTTGGATCATTCGGCATTCTCAGCGAGCGTTTGGGATACGTCTTACGGGATTCCCGTATGGAATACGTTAGAAAAAGAATACGTAGCGACGGTGGACGGCGTAGCGGCGGAAGAAGTAAACTTGTCGTTGGACGATACGCAAGACAATCATTCCGCGCAGCTCGGCATTGCGCTTTTCGGTTTACCTTGCGCAGACGTAACGTTTGAAATCGTAAGCGGCGCGGAAACTATCGAGCTTTCGAATAGCGGCGTTGTAACCGCGGTTGCGGAAGGCACGGCAACGGTTGTAGCGAAACTCGGCGCGGTAGAAAAGCAGTTTACGGTAGAAGTTGTTTTCCCGGTAGAAGAATATGCGGAAACAATCGCGTACTTCTCGGCAATGGACGGCGTGTATATCAATGCGAACGGACAAGAAACTTCGCTTGCGACGATCTTCGGCGCTAGTGCAAATATCGTGAAAGCGGAAACGTTAGACGGAACGGAATTGACGGTTACCGACAACAAATTGACGGGCTTGCAAGCTGCTGCGGCAACGTATACGGCAATGCAAGAAGTAACGGTAGTCTTGTATTCGGAAACGAAAGGCTATCAAGTAACGTTGCAAGTTTATACCAAAGTCTTAAACGACTCGCAAGACCTTACGGTATTCGATTGGGTATCGGGCGTAGACAGCTGGGCAGGGTATTATATCTTCAGCAACGATATTACGGCGGACAGCAGCATTATGAATACGCATAAGGGTATGAACAACTCGTCGGGCTACGGCTTTAAAGGGATTGTAGAAGGCAACCAAAAGACGGTATCCTATTACCACGGCGGATACGGCTTGTTCGGTCGTTTAACGGGCGGCGCAGTCATTCAAAATATCCGTTTGGAAGGGCACGCAAACGGCGGTACGGGCGCAAGCGCAATGCTGGCAATCGACGGCGGGAACGCGTATAGCGACAGATACACGGTACAAAACGTATACTTGACGATTACGGACGGTCGCGCGAGCGCGACGGCGAACAGCTCGGTAATGCAATACAAGAGAACGTACGGAACGTTTGAAAACGTGCTTGTAGAACGCAAGACTGCGTACGACGCGAAGAAAGCGGACGGCGCGTTGTTCAGTAAGGAAATTCTGACGGGAACGGATTTCACGGGCAACCAAGCGAAGATGAAGAACGTATTCTTGGTAGACTCGGGCGAAGAAGTAGTGGTCGGGATTAGAACGGCGGTGAACGCATACTACTATGCGAGCAACGAAGGCAAGACAACGAACAACAGCACGGTATACGTATACGACGGCTTGTACAGATACAAGACTCTGGCGGAAACCGCGGGCTCTGCGGCGTATTCGGCAATGACAAACGCGGCTTGGGTTATTCAAAACGGCGCGTTTGCTTGGAAAAAATAAAAAGAAAAATCTTTGAAATGATAAAAGGAGGATTTTATATGGAAAAGATCTATGTTAGCCCGTCCTTATGCATTTACCGTTTGAATGCAACGGACATACTGACCGTCTCGCAGGAATATGACGACGGCGAAAACACCAAAGCATTGCCCGATGCTTGGTTTGCAGGTTGGGGGGTGTAAAGAGATGAAGAAAGCGAATAAAAAAGTAGTAGCGTCTTTACTCATTGCTTGCGGCGCGGCGATTTGCGCGGGCGCGGCGATGCTTGCTCCGACAACCGTGAGTACGGCGAAAGCGGAAACTACGGTACAGACTACGTCGGGTTTCTATATGGATTTCGGCGCTCGTGTACGGAAAAAAAGCGGGTCTTCGGGGATTCGTTTCGATACGTACGTTACGCAATCGTTCTATAACGGCTTAAAGGAAACGTACGGGGCGGATTCGACGATTGAATTCCATACGTTGGTTGCGCGCACAGCGGACTTGACGGACGTCAACGAAAGCTCCACGATCGACGAAACGGACCTTACGGTCGCGATGATCGCGGAAGATTTGAGTAACGTACAAATCGGCGAAGCGGACGATTTGACCGATCGTGGCACGGTTTCCTATTCCACGACGGACGGCAGCGAAACGTATTTGTACAAAGCTGCGATTTTGTACGGAGCGAATTTGCCGACGGAAGCCTACGCTATGGAATTGACGGCTCGTTCCTACGTTAAAGTAACGTATTTCGAAAACGAAGTACAAAAGGAATATATCGAATACGCCGAATCCAACGACAATACCCGCGCGATGCGTACCGTTGCGAACGCGGACGTGATTAAAAACGGCGAATCGGACGCATTGTCGCAATATTTCGGCTCGGTAACGGAAAACAAAGACACGGGCTATATCGGCTTAAACGATACCCAAGCAACGTTGACGGCGAAGAATTTGCCGAACGTTACGACGGGGTATATCGGCGGTAAGAAAGTAAACGTTGCGGTAACGGCGGACGGACTCACGGCGAGCTATACCGCAAAGACGGTGGAAGGGCTTGTCGCAGGTGAAAAACAGAAAGTAACGCTTTCGCTCTTTGACGAGTCGGGCAACGTGTATAGGAACGAATGCACGGTAGCTACGCAAGTTTTGACGGACGAGAGTGATCTTGCGGTGTTCAATCTCACGCAAGAAAAGCCCGTCGTTACGGGATATTACGTTTTGG
>JAFVRU010000105.1 GCA_017504065.1 Clostridia bacterium | reverse complement strand
TCTTCGATCACGTTATAGACGATCTCCCCGCAGTCGACGTGATTTTTTTGTAAATCGATTCCCTTTTCCCACGTCAAGTCCTTTAAAATCCGACTACCGAGCGCGCCGAGATCCCCCGTTACGATCAGATCGTAGTCGTCCGCGCTACGTTTTGTATCCCGCAAATGCCGCCGAATGGTATCCGCCGCCGCGGGCGCCATTGCCGCGCCCATATTGTTCACGTCGGTAACCCCGAAATCCACGACTTTTCCAAACGTTGCGGACGTAATCGCCACCGCGCTGCCCTGCTCCGCGATAAACGCCGCTCCCGCGCCCGTAACCGTCCATTGGGATTGGGGGGGACGGGTGTTGCCGAGCTCCAACGGATAACGGTATTGCCGTTCCGCTGACGAGAAATGACTGCCCGTTGCCGCTACGATCTTTTTCGCGTATCCCGCGTTAATAAACGCCGCCGCGATCCCCAAGCTCTCCGCCATCGTCGAGCAAGCGCCGTACACCCCCAAAAACGGGAAATCGAAATCCCGCGCGGCAAACGAAGCGGAAATAATCTGATTGAGCAAATCCCCCGAAATCAACATATCGACGGATTCTTCCCGCTCCCCTGCGTTTACGATCGCTTGGGAAATCGCGTAGGAGAGCATTTTACACTCCGCCTTTTCATACGTACTCTCCCCGAACATATCGTCGGAAAGCGTTTTATCCACGTATTTCCCAACAACGCCCGCGCATTCTTTCGGACCTGCGATCGTGCCCGTCGCGATCAGGCGCGGTTTCTTTTCAAAAAATACCGTTTGCATAGTTTCCCCTTATAAAAACAAATACACAATCCCGACGATTGTCCCCGCCAATACGCCAAATACGATAATCGGACCTGCAACGATGAACATTTTCGCCGCCAAGCCGTAAACGACCCCTTCCGTTTTGAATTCGATCGCGGGCGAAGCGACGCTGTTTGCAAACCCAGTGATCGGCACAATCGAGCCCGCGCCCGCATTCCGACCGATCCGATCATAGACGCCGAGGCCCGTCAACAACACGCCCAAAAAGATCAAGATCACGCTGACCGCCGCAGACAGCTCGTCGCCGTGCATTCCGACGGCTTTTTCGAGAATTTCCCGTAAAAACTGCCCGATACAGCAAATCAAACCGCCAACGAGAAAGGCGCGGAAACAGTTTTTGAAATGCTTGGTCGGCGGGTCAAACGAATTGACGTACGCCAAATAATTCTTGTTATAATTTTGCCGATTTTTCCCCGTCATCTCACACCTGCCCCCGCTTTTTGTTTGTTTTCCGTTGATTTCGGAGCGACGGTGAACGTTTCCCGCTCGTCCCGCGTACGCATTTCCCCGTCGAAAATTTTCACCTTTTTCATACCATTACTTTGTCAAATCTACCGCAAAATTATACGCAAGCGCAAAAAAAATAACCCCGTCCGAGAAAATTCTCGGACGGGGTCGCATATACCCGTAACGATTAAGAATAAAATTCCGATTTGGTTTCCCGCTCGAACATTTTCGCGAGCATTCGTTCGCATCGCACGCGATAAGGCATACTGCTTTCCTGATAACAAATCTCGTAAACGGCGTTCGTGATCGGCAAATCCACGCCGTATTTTTCGCCAAGCGCTTTCATAGCCGCCGCCGTCGGCACGCCTTCCGCTAACTTATCAAATTTCGCGTCCTGCACCAACATTTCGCCGTACTTACGGTTGTGCGAAAATTCGCTAAACAAGGTCGCTTCGTAATCGCCCAAATGCGCCAAGCCGTACGCGGAAAGCTCGTTGCCGCCCATTGCCTTGATAAGCCGCGCCACTTCGCGCGCGCCGCGCGTCATCAAAGAGCCTTTGAGCGCCACGTAACCGC
>JAFVRU010000104.1 GCA_017504065.1 Clostridia bacterium | reverse complement strand
TAATATTTTAAAATAATTTTGAAATATTAAAAAATATTTTTTCGAATATTGCAAAATAATGCTTTACTCTTTAAAAAATTTGTAGTATAATAGCGCTACAAATAAATTTTGTGTGTGAAAAAAACAAGAAAAAGGAGTAAAGAAATATGCGTTCACATTCAGTTATTTTGTTGGAGTCCAACACGGCGGTGTTGGAGCAGTTACAGGAAGCGTTTGCTGCGGGAAAAGATTTTAACGTACTCTACGCGGGAGACGATGGCGACGAAGGGATCAAGCGGGTATTGCAATTAAAGCCCGATTTGGTGATTGTCGGGATGTTCCTAAAGGGAACGGACGGTTGCGGAGTTATTCGCGCGGTCAAAAAGACGTGGTTTGAAGCGAAGATTGTCGCGACGGGTATGTCCACCGATTCGTTGATCGAAAGGGCGCTTAAGGAAGGCGCGATTTACTATTTGGTCAAACCGTTTTCTATTCCGAACGTCATTGAACGGCTTCGGGAATTGATGAAAGACAAGCCGGATGAAGCCAAAGATTTATCAGTCGGGAAAAGGCAACCGGTTACGACGGAAGAAAAGATCAGCGAGATTTTTATTTCTATCGGGATTCCGCCGCATATCAAGGGTTACGGATATTTGCGCGAAGGGATTAAAATGACGATCGAACGTCCGTACATTATCAACAGCGTTACCAAGGAGTTGTATCCGTCGATCGCCAAAAAGTTCGACACAACGGCAAGCAAAGTGGAGCGCGCGATACGCCACGCGATAGAAGTGGCATGGAATCGCGGTCGAATTGAAGCGATCAATGCGATTTTCGGCGCAAGAATTTATCTCGGTAGCGAAAAACCGACGAATAGCGAGTTTATTGCGCTCGTTGCAGATAAACTCATATTGGAAAATATGGTATAAAAAAAGAGCAGTCGTTTGACTGCTCTTTTCAAATTTATATCGTTGGATTAATACATGCCACCCATGTCGCCGCCTGCAGGCGCAACGGGCGCAGGGGGAGTAGGGATATCGGTTACAATGCTTTCCGTAGTCAAAAGCGTAGAAGCAACGGACGCCGCGTTTTGCAATACCGAACGGGTAACTTTCGTCGGGTCGATGATCCCGCAATCAACCATGTCGCAGTATTTGTTGTTCAATGCGTCGAAACCGTAGTTCGCTTTCTTGGAGTTGAGTACTTTATCGACGATGACCGAACCGTCCAAGCCAGCGTTTTTCGCGATTTGTCTAATCGGTTCTTCCAAGGACTTCAAGACAATGCTTGCGCCCGTTTTTTCATCGCCGTTCAATGCGTTGACAAGTTTCTTTACAGCGGGAACAGCCGAAAGCAACGCGCTGCCGCCGCCGGGAACGTAACCTTCTTCTACGGCAGCTCTCGTAGCCGCCAAAGCGTCGTCGATACGAAGTTTCTTTTCTTTCATTTCAACTTCGGTCGCCGCGCCAACGCTGATGACCGCTACGCCGCCTGCGAGCTTCGCCAATCTTTCTTGCAGTTTTTCTCTGTCGTAATCGGAGTTCGTTTCCGCGATTTGCGATTTGATAGAAGCGATACGCGCTTTGATATCTTCCGCGTCGCCTGCGCCGCCGACGATCGTGGTATTTTCTTTGTCTACGCGTACGCTGCTTGCTCTACCGAGCATATTCGGCGTAACTTCCTTGAATTCGATGCCGAGATCGGAAGAAATGACTTGCCCGCCGGTCAATACGGCGATATCGCGCAACATTTCCTTTCTTCTGTCGCCGAACCCAGGCGCTTTCACCGCAACGGAGTTGAACACGCCTTTGAGTTTATTGACGATAAGCGCTGCCAAAGCGTCGCCTTCCACGTCTTCCGCAATAATCAAAAGCTTCGCGCCCTGTTGCGCAAGGGGTTCGATTACGGGCAGGATTTCTTGCAAATTCGAGATCTTTTTATCCGTGATCAAAATGTACGGATTTTCCAATACGGCTTCCATTTTATCCGTATTCGTTACCATGTATGCGGAAGCGTAACCGCGATCAAATTGCATACCTTCTACGGTGTTGAGTTCGGTATGCATGGATTTGCCTTCTTCAACGGTGATTACGCCGTCTTTTCCAACGATTTCCATTGCTTTTGCAATCAAAGCGCCGACTTCGGGATCACCTGCGGAAATGGAAGCGACTTGTTCGATCGCCTTATGACTTTCCACGGATTTGGAAATACTCTTCAAATGTTCGACCGTCGTATCAACGGCTTTCTTAATGCCTTCTTTCAAAATGATCGGGTTAGCGCCCGCCGCGAGATTTTTCAAGCCTTCGCGAACGATTGCTTGCGCCAAAACAACCGCCGTCGTCGTACCGTCGCCCGCCACGTCGTTGGTCTTGGTGGAAACTTCTTTTACAAGCTGCGCGCCCATGTTTTCAAAGGGGTCGTTAAGCTCGATTTCTTTTGCAATCGTCACGCCGTCGTTGGTGATGAGGGGAGCACCGAATTTTTTGTCAAGTACTACGTTTCTGCCCTTAGGACCAAGGGTAATTTTGACGGTGTCCGCCAAAACGTTTACGCCCGCTTCCAAAGATTTTCTTGCTTCTTCTCCGTATTTGATTTGCTTAGCCATAATTTATAACTCCTTATTGATAATTCCAAATTTAGTCTTCTACGACCGCGAGAATGTCGCTTTGTTTGATGATCGTAAATTCTTTGCCGTCAACTTTAAATTCCGTGCCGGAATATTTTGCGCAAAGCACTTTATCGCCGACCTTCACTTGCATTTTGATTTCTTTGCCGTCTACGATTCCGCCGGGACCGACTGCGACAACTTGACAAGTTTGGGGTTTTTCTTGCGCGGAAGACGGTAAAAAGAAACCGCTTTTCGTCTTTTCTTCCACGGTAACGCTTTCCACGACAACTTTGTCAAATAAAGGTTTGATATTCATAAAAAATCCTCCGATATTCCGACGCTTTTCACGTCGATTATTTATACGGATATATTATAAACCGATTCTTTAATAAGTCAAACAGAAAAAGGAAAAAAAACGAAATTTTTCTAAAAATTTCTTAAAAAACGGAAGAAATGGTTCGGTAATTTCGAAAAACCTTTTCAAAGGATTGCATTTCCGAAAAAAAAGTGTTATAATAAATTGTAATTACAAAAGAAAATAATCATTATGGAGTAAACGCTTGTGATGAAAAATTGGGATAAATGGGACAAACGGTTTATGCAGCTTGCCGAAACGGTGGCAAGTTGGTCGAGTTGTTTTCAGCAAAATCGCCACGTCGGCGCGGTGATCGTAAAAGACAAACGCGTGATGTCGACGGGCTATAACGGCGCGCCCGCAGGGATCAAAAGCTGCGAAGAAAAGGGCGAATGCTTACGTCGGAAATTGAATATTCCGAGCGGTACGCAGCACGAGCTTTGTTTTGCCGTACATGCGGAACAGAACGCGATTGTGCAAGCGTCTAAACACGGCATCAATATCAACGGCGCAACGTTATATTGTACGCATCAACCTTGCGTAATTTGCGCAAAGCTTATTATCAACGCGGGGATTACGCGCGTTGTCTACAAAGAAGGCTATCCCGACGAATTTTCTTTGCAGTTGTTTGACGAAGCAAACGTCAAAGTAGAAAAATATACGGAACAATAAAAAGGTGAAATTATGAAAAATCCTATTATTACGTTTGAAATGGAAAACGGCAACACGTTTAAAGCGGAGCTCTATCCCGAAAAAGCTCCCAACACGGTGAACAATTTCGTATCGCTTGTGCAAAAGGGCTATTATAACGGCTTGATTTTTCACCGCGTTATCGCGGGATTTATGATCCAAGGCGGCGACCCTACGGGTACGGGCACGGGTGGTCCCGGTTACCGTATTCCCGGTGAGTTTTCCGGAAACGGATTCAAGGGCAACGATATTTCGCATGAACGCGGCGTGCTTTCGATGGCGCGCGCGCAACACCCCGATTCCGCGGGCTCGCAATTTTTTGTAATGCACGATCTTGCGGACTACTTGGACGGGCAATACGCAGCGTTCGGGAAAGTCATTGAAGGTATGGAAACGGTTGACGCAATCGCGGGCACGAAAACGGATTGGTCAGATCGTCCGTACGAAGAACAAAAAATGAAACAAGTAACGGTGGAAACGTTCGGGGAAACGTATCCTGAACCCGTAAAAGCATAAAAGGGAAGCTATGATTGACAACGGTATTTACAATAATCCTTTAACGACGCGCTATGCAAGCAAGGAAATGCAGCACGCCTTTTCCGACGAGAAACGGTTTAAGCTTTGGAGAAAGCTCTGGATTGCTTTGGCGGAATCGGAGATGGAGCTCGGTTTGAACGTTTCGCAGGAACAGGTTGACGAGTTGAAGTCTTACGCTGACGATATCGATTACGAGCTCGCCGCGAAGTTTGAAAGAGAAGTCCGCCATGACGTTATGGCGCACGTAAAAGCCTACGGCGCGTATGCAAAAAAGGCCATGCCGATTATTCATCTCGGCGCAACGAGTTGCTTTGTGGATTGCAATTCGGAAGCGATCATGTTAGACGACGCTTTGGAGATTTTGCTCAAAAAGCTCGTCAACGTGATGGATAAACTGCAAAAATTCGCTTTGCAATACAAAGACGTGCCGACGCTTGGGTTTACGCATTTACAGCCCGCGCAGTTGACGACGGTTGGCAAACGCGCGACCCTTTGGCTGCAGGACTTGGAAATGGATTATTACAACTTAGTCCACGTCAAAGAAACGCTCCGTTTGCGCGGCGTAAAGGGCACGACGGGTACGCAAGCAAGCTTTTTGGAGCTCTTTAACGGCGACGAAGAAAAGGTGAAAGAGCTTGAAAAGCGAGTGGTTTCCAAGCTCGGCTACGAGAAAGTATACGGAGTAACGGGACAAACGTATCCGAGAAAGTTGGATTATAACGTTTTATGCGTGCTTTCCCAAATTGCGCAAAGCGCGTATAAATTCTCGAACGATATTCGCATTTTGCAAAACATGAAAGAAATCGAAGAACCGTTCGAAAAGAAGCAAATCGGGTCTTCGGCAATGGCGTATAAGCGCAATCCTATGCGTTCGGAACGGATTGGAGCGTTGGCTCGGTATATGCTTTCTTTGCCGATGAACAGCGCGATTACGGCTTCGACGCAATGGTTCGAACGTACGTTGGACGACTCGGCAAATCGTCGAATTGTCAATGCACAAGCGTTTTTGACCGTGGACGCGATTCTAAATATTTATATGAACGTAGCGGAAAACCTTGTCGTATACGAAAAGGTAATCGAAAAACATATTCGCGCGGAGTTGCCGTTTATGGCTACGGAAAATATCATGATGGAATGCGTGAAAGCCGGCGGAGACCGTCAGGAATTGCACGAACGTATCCGTATCCTGTCCATGGAAGCGGGGAAAAACGTTAAAGTCGAAGGCAAGGAAAACAACTTGATCGAATTGATCAAACAGGACGAATTGTTCCAGCCGGTTTGGGAACGTTTAGACGACGTGTTGGACGCGAAAAAATACATCGGTAGAGCTCCGTCGCAAACGTTGGAATTTATTCAAAACGAGATTCAACCGATTTTGGAAAAGCACGCCGAATATCTGGGTGAAAAAGGCGACGTAAGAGTCTAATTTTTAGGGGAGAATTATGATTTACGACATAGCAGGGTTGCGTATAAAAATTGAAAATCGCTGCAGCTATACGGAAAATTTTTGTAAGGCGTATTTGTCCAAGGATCAAACTTCGCCTACGGATTTGTCGGTAAAAGTTACGGTGGACGAATTCCGAGCAGAGAAAGAAATTTCGGGGAATTTTTCGGACGGGTACGTGGAGAATATTTGTTTGTATCGGAATATTTGCAAACAAATTCCTTTGCTCAACCGTATTTTGCTGCACGCAGCAGTTTTAGAATACGACGGAAACGGCTACGCGTTTTTGGGACGTAGCGGCACAGGCAAATCCACGCATACGGGGCTTTGGCTAAAACATATACCGAACGTTCGTATCATCAATGGCGACAAGCCCATTTTGCAGGCGACGGAAAACGGCTTTTTAGCGTACGGCACGCCTTGGATGGGCAAAGAAGGCTTGGGCTGTAACGCTTCTACGCCGCTCAAAGGCTTGTGCTTTTTGGAACAAGCGCCGGAAAATTCCATTCGAAGACTCATTCCGTCGGAAGTTTCCGCGAGATTGTTTACGCAAATTTTGCTACCGCAGGACGAAGAAAACGTAGTGGCGACGTTGGAACTCGTCGATCGGCTGATTATGAACACTCCCGCGTATTTGTTGCGCTGTAACATTTCGGAAGAAGCCGTTCAAACGTCTTTTGAAGAAATGACGGGGTTAAACTATCAAAATATAAAGAAAAATTAAGGAGAAATCGATATGAAACTGAAAAAAGGATTTGTCATTCGCGTCGTTGGCGGGGAAAGCGTTGTCGTTCCCGTTGGGGAATTGAGTAAAACGTTCCATGGCATGATCAATTTAAATGAAACAGGCGCGTTTTTATGGAAATTCTACAACGAAGAACATACCGTTGAAGAAGGTGTAGCGGCGCTTTGCGGGGAGTATGACGTTGCGCCCGAGCAAGCGGAAGCAGACGTTAGAAAATTTGTCGAAACGTTGCAAGCAAATGGATTTACGGAATAATCGTATCGCGCGGAGATGATGGAAAGCAATCAAAAGCTGAAAATTGAAGACGTATTAGAGCAAAATGGCATGTACGTAGGCCCAACGGTTGGGGTGAGTATGTTACCGATGCTGAAAAACCGTCGTGATACCGTCGTGATTAAGCCGAAAACGAAGCGGTTAAAACGTTTGGACGTCGCGCTGTATAAACGCGGCGACGCGTACGTGTTACACCGTGTTTTGTATCCGATTGACGGGGGGTATATCATTCGCGGCGATAATTGTTATGCGGACGAAAACGTTCCCGAAGAAGCGATTCTTGGCGTTTTGGTGGAGTTTTTCCGTAAGGGTAAGCACGTGCTTTGTACGGACAAAAAATATATAAAATATGCGGAAAGACGATTAAAAACATACAAATTCCGTCGTTTTTTCGTTAGGCTGAAAGGAAAGATTCGCGGAATTTGCAGGAAAATTTTCCGTACGTTTTTTCCTAAAAAAAGTACGAATTAAATATCAACGATTAGAGCAATTATGAAAAACGAAACGGTTTCGCAAAACGGAAAATTGTGGTTAAAAAAGGAGACGCGTCCCTATCGCGCGTTTATCCTTTTTTTGACGTTTTTAACGGCTGTCGCCACAGCGTTTTCTCTTGCGTTTGCCTATCTTGTGAAATTTTTGATCAACAGCGCGTCTGACGAGAGAAAGAAAGAATTGTTCATCTTTTCCGCGATTTTGTTGGGCGTTTTGTTGCTCCGAATTTTACTCAAAACGATCACGGGTTTTTGTTCGGAAAAACTTCGCGCGAAAATGATCGCCGAGATGCGAACAAAACTCTTTTCGAAGATTTTGCGTTCGGATTACGCGTCGTTACAGGTATACCACAGCGGGGATTTGTTGACGAGATTGACGGCGGATATTCAAGAAATTGCGGTGGATACCGTCGGATTTTTGCCTGCGCTAGTCGGTATGATCGTGCAGGGCGTCGGCGCGATTGGCGCGTTACTTACAATCGATCCGTTGTTTACAGCGATTTACGTCGTTTGCGGCGGTATGTTCGGCGGAATCACCGCGCTTTTTCGCAGGCAAATAAAAAAACGCTATAAAGAAGTAATGGAAGCGGATTCTAAATCCCGCGCGTACATGCAGGAAGGTTTGACGTCCGTGTTGACGGTCAAAGCGTACGGCGCGGAAGAAAAAAGCGCCCAAAAAAGCGCGAAAATTCGCGGACGTATATTATCAAAAACGCATGCGCCAAAACGTTTTACGTTCGTGGATGAGTTGCGTGTTTTCACTTTTAAACAATTTCGGATTGATTTTTGCGGTGATTTGGTGTAGTATTAGCGTATTGAACGGTAACGACGATTACGGCTCGATTTTATCGGTCATCTTGCTGTTAATGCAGTTGCAGCAGCCTTTGTCGGCATTCTCGTCCGTGATCCCCGTATATTATGCTCGTTTATCCAGTGGGGAACGCTTGGCGACCTTGGACGAATTGCCTACCGAACCGACGGGAAATATTCGAACGGATTTTGCTGAGCTGTACCATTCGTTGCAAGCTATTCGCTTTGAAAACGTTGCCTTTACTTACGGGCGGGAGCAGGTATTTTCCGCCGCGAGCGCAACGATTCGAAAAGGAGATATCGTCTGTTTGACGGGAGCTTCGGGCTCGGGCAAGAGCACCGTATTCAAACTCTTATTGAACGTATACGCGCCGACTTCGGGAAGCTTGTGTTTACAAGGGAGTTTTCAGGACGGCGAAGCGATGGAGTTGACGGCAAAAGAACGCGGATTGTTCGCGTACGTACCGCAAGGCAATTTCCTGTTCTCGGGCACGATTTATGAGAATTTAACGTTTTTTGCAAAAGAAACCAACGATTCGGTTCTGGCGGAAAAAGTCAAATCCGCTTTGCATACGGCTTGCGCGGATTTCGTTTGGGATTTGCCGCAGCAGTTGGAAACGCCGTTGACGGAAGGCGGTGGCGGTTTGTCGGAAGGGCAGCTGCAACGTCTTGCCGTAGCCCGCGCAATCTTATCTGATCGTCCGATTCTATTGCTCGACGAAGCGACTTCGGCGCTTGACGGAGAAACGGAAAAACAACTCTTGGAAAACGTGCGTAGTTTACAGGGAAAAACGTGTTTGATCGTAACGCACCGACCTGCGGCTTTGGCGATTGCCGATTGCGTTTTACAAGTCGAAAACGGAGAAATTTCAACAAAAACGAAATAAAAAAATCGGGTAGTTACCCGATTTTTTCATTTAATACTGTTTCGGTATTCGCTTGGCGTCATACCAACTTGTTTTTTGAAAATAAACGCAAACGTAGAGATCGAATCAAAACATAAACAGTCCGCAATCTCCGCAAAAGATTTGTTTTTCCGTATCAGCCGTTTGGCTTCGTCAATTTTCAGTTTTAAATACGTCTGATAGATACTCATGCCCGTTTTTTCTCGGAAAAACGTACAAAGTCGCGTTGTGCCGTAATGCAGTTCCGCGCTTAAATCGCTCAACTTGAATTTCCCGTAGACCTTGGACAGTAAAATGCGCACGATTTCGTCTTGCAGCTCAACGGAGTCCGCGATTTTCGATACGAAGAATTCCTGCGAAGAAGCTCGGTTTTGTGCCGTTCGAAGTAAGTAAATCAAAAGATTTTCCAGGGAGTTTTTGATAATTTGCTCTCCGCCGAGATTGGGGGAATCTTTCAACTTCAACGCAGTTAATTGCGGGTCGAAATCGGGAAGTTCAAACGTTTCCGTCGCTTCCGACATAATATTTTGCAAAAGATAACGGTAGTTTTCGGGCACGGCGAATTTTTTGTCTTGGAAAAAATTCATCGATTCTGAGCGGCAAGTAAAGGAGATGATGAAAAAGTTCGGTTCTTTATTCCCACTCTCGACGTAATGCGGCTGATTGGGTTTAATAAACAGAATTTCTCCTTGCTTGAGCTCGATTTTTTTGTCGTCCAAGCCAATAAAAACGTTTTCCTTATCTGCGTAATTGATTTCCCAAAAATCGTGTTTTTCAGTAGGGAAAACATAATTTTTCCCTAACGACTGATAGTGAATCGTTACGATTTTTTGCACGTTTAACAAATTCGAAATCTTGTGCATATAAAATTTTGTTGCTTTCACAGATTCTTTCATAATGCAATTATAACAAATCCGATTGCGTTTGTAAATCGTTTTCGCATTATTTCGCATGAAAATATTTGTGAAAGAATCCCAAATAAAGCCGAAATAATTACTCTTGCATTTTTGAAATAATCGAGTATAATATTGCTATCCCAATAAAAAAGGAAGACGAGAATTATGAATTATACGCAGGAATTGAAAACGATAGCAGAAAAATTTTGTATCGTAGGCGAAGTTACGGAAATTTGTCCGTACGGCGAAGGGCATATCAATCAAACGTTGCTGGTAACTACGACGGAAAAACGTTATATTATGCAAAAAATGAATACGAAAGTATTCAGCGATCCCGATGGCTTGATGGCGAATATTTGTGGGGTTACGGAACATTTGCGCGCTCGCGGCATTGAAACGTTGTACGTAGTCCCGACCAAGGACGGCGCGCCGTATCTCAAGGGCGCGGAGTGTTATCGTATGTACGATTTCATTGAAAATACGGTAACGTATCAGACGGTAAGCGATAAAGAAGTGTTTAAAAACTCGGGTAGAGCGTTTGGGGAGTTCCAAAACTATCTCG
>JAFVRU010000012.1 GCA_017504065.1 Clostridia bacterium | reverse complement strand
ATGACGACGATGAGTAAGATTCTTGGTAAAACGGTGAAAAAAGTAACCATCCTTTCGATTGCATTGGCGGTAATTTTGGCTGCGGCAACGGTGATCGGAATTTTGTTCGGATTCAATAACAGTATTGCGATGGAAGATTCGAAATCGGTAACGGTTTCCATTAACCAATATGCGTATAATACCATGCTCGACGACGTGAAAGACGATTGCTCGGCGGCGTTCAAGGGCTTGGATATCGAATACGTAATGCAAGGCGAAATGTCGGGCGACGAAAGTGAAATCGTTTACGTGTTCGACAAAAAAGTAAAAGCTGAAAAACTCGGCGCTGCATACGTTGCGTTAAAGACGATGTTTGCGGAAAAGACTGCGGCGGGCGGCGCTTGGGAAGGTACGTTTATTAGCGTAACGTACGGGAATGAAGAACTCGCAACCGCAATCGCGGACGAATACGTTGTACGCGGTGTGATCGCAAGCGTAGTCTTGTTGGTATTCGCGTTCGTATACGTATCCATTCGGTACAAGCTCAACGTCGGCGCATTGACGGCGCTTTGTACGTTGCTCGGCATGTTGCTCACGACGGCGATAATCGTGTTGACGAGAATCCCTGTAACCCTTTCCGTAACCTACGTTTTGGTCGGCGCGGCGTTGCTCTCGGCGGTTACGTCGATGATGACGTTCAACAAGATCCGCGCGAACAAGAAGAACAACGAAGAAGGCGCTTCGGCGGAAGAAACGGTAACGGCGGGGATCGCGGTGAACGAAATTCTGCTTTTGACCGCGTGCTTCGGCATTGCGTTGTTGGTAGTCGGGATCGTAGCGACGGCGGCAATCAGATGGTTTGCGTTGTCGGCTTTGGTAGCGGTGCTTGTTTCGGCGTTTATCGGTCTTATGTACGCGCCTGCGCTGTATTTACCGATCAAGAAAGCGGCGGATAAAAAACCCGCGCGCCCCGGCGCATATCAAGGAGCAAAACGGACTTCGAAAAAAGTAAAGAAAGCCGTAGCGGCGCAAGCGGAAGAAACGGCTGTTCCTGCGGCTGAGCCCGTAGAACCGACAGAAGAAGTTGCGGAAGAACCCGTTGAAGAAGCTGTTCCCGTAGAAGAAACTGTGGAAGCGGGAGAAGTCGAAGAAACGGAAGAAGTTGTCGAAGAAGCAACCGAAGAAGTTGCAGTAGAACCCGTTGAAGAAGCGACGGAAGAAGAACAAGAATAAACGAAAAAGCATGTAAAAAGGGCGGGAGGAGGTTGCGTTTCTCCCGCCCTTAAATACTAATTAAGAAGGTAGTTCATGAAAAAGATCGTTCCCGAATACGCGTTTTCGGAAGCACAACTGCATACGATTGCGAAGTTAGCGGGAGAAACGGGGCTGACGGAACAGATCACGCGGATTTTATATGCGCGCGGCGTAGATACGGCGCAAAAAATCCGTCGGTTTATGCAGCCGTCCAAAAAGAATTTCCTTTCCCCGTTTTTGATGCGTGGAATGCGGGAAGCGGTGGATATGATTACGACCGCAAGAGACGAAGGCAGAACGGTTGCCGTCTTTGGGGATTACGACGCGGACGGGGTTTGCGCGGCGGCGATTATGTACCACGCTTTGCGGGATTTCGGGATCGACGCGCACGTATATATTCCTGAACGCGCGGACGGGTACGGCTTGTCCATTGAAGCGGTCGATCGCATTTTTGAAGAATGCAATCCCGAACTTTTCATCACGGTAGACTGTGGTATTTCCTGCGCGAAAGAAGCGCAATATATTTATGAACTCGGTTCGGACGTAATCGTTACCGATCACCACGAATTGCCCGAAACGTTGCCTGACTGCGTGATCGTCAATCCCAAGCTCGACGACGATTATCCCTATGATAATTTGTGCGGAGCGGGGGTTGCGTTCAAGCTGGCTTGCGCATTGATCGGGGAAGAAGCGTATCGGTATTTGGATTTTGCAACGTTGGCAACGGTGGCGGATAGCGTACCCTTGCTCGGCGAAAACCGCGATATCGTAACGGAAGGTTTGAAACTGTTCAACGAACACCTGCGTCCTTGTTTTTCGATGCTCATCGGCAAAACGTACGAAGGAATTACGGCGCAAACGCTCGCGTTTAACGTCGCTCCGCGCGTAAATGCCGCGGGTAGAATGGGGAATGCGTACGCGGCGTTCCGCCTGTTTATTGCGGAGCGTGAAGCGGAGATCTACGAGCTTGCCACGCAGCTTTGCTTATACAATACCGAACGGCAAAAATGCTGCGACGAATTGTATCTTTCTGCAAAGCAGAAACTACTGGAAAAGGGCGCGTACGGCAAAGTGATCATGCTTTCGGACGAAAGCTGGAACGCGGGCTTTATCGGCATAGTCGCTGCGCGGATCGCGGAAGAATACAACCGTCCGACGCTCCTGTTCGTGCATTACGGGGATATGTTAAAGGGTAGCGCCCGCAGTATCGATAGCGTGAATATTTTCACAGCTTTAAAAAATTGTAGCGATTTGATCGAAGAATTCGGCGGACACGCGCAAGCGGCGGGAATCAATCTCCGCGCGGATAAATTTGATGATTTGGAACGCGCGTTGAATGCGGAAATTTCCGATTCGTACGAGCAAAAACAATTCGAACAAAGCTTGCCCGTTTGCGAACGGATTACAGGCTCGGTATCGGAAAAATTTGCGCGCGAGCTCGCGGCGATGGAGCCGTACGGCGTGGGGCATAGACGGCCTTTGTTTTCCGTGGAAGCGGGAGCTTGCGACGTGAAATTTCTCAAACCGTATACGCCGCATTTGAGCATCAAAACCGACTGTATCGATTTGACGTATTTTTCGGGCGCGAAACACTTGAAGATCTTGGAGAGCGACGTTTGGAAAGAATTCGTTTTCGAAATCGTCTTGTCCAAATTCAAGGGCAAGGAATACGTAAAATGCTACGTTCGGGATTTCGTTTACGACGGCAGAACGGGTAGAAAGGCGGCGGAAGGGATTTTCGCAAATGCGGTATCTCGGGCGTACGCGCAACCCGTCGGAGTAGACGTCCAAGAACTTTCCATGTCGGAAACGAAAGCGTTGATTCGACAAAAACGCGCGGAGTGCGCTTACGGGCTTTGCATGATCGCTTCGGATAGACGTACTTTGCAGTTCTACGAAGACGAGCTTGCCGATTGCAACTGCGATTTATTCTATCCCACGTCGCGCAATCTTTCCAACGCGCTGATTGTATCGCCGGCGATGGACGCCGACTTGTCGGGTTTTCGGGATTTTATCTTCTTGGATACTCCGTCCGATTTCAATATCGCGGCGTTAGAAGGCAGGCAGGTATTTGTTAACCGTGAAATTTGCGGGTATAAAATGTTCGAAGAATTACACGTGGAACGGGAACGGCTTTTGGAAATTTTTGCGGCGATCCGACGGGAATTCCATTTGCTCGTTGGGGATACGGCGGAAAAACTGACCTATGCTTGCGACGGCTTGGGCTTCGATCGGAAAGAATTCATGTTCGCTTTGAACGTTTTCGAAGAACTCGGCTTGGTCGCGTTCGAGAACGGCAGATTAACGGTATACCGCGGCGTAAAAGCCGAGCTTACCGATTCGAAAATTTACAAAAAAGTTTGTTTATTACAACAAGGATAAGAGAAGTATGCAAACGACTTTGGAGAAAATTCAACAGGGATATTCCTTGACGGACGGAGAAATGCTGGTCAAGGCGTACGATTACGCCGAGAAAGCGCACTCCAACCAAAAACGCGCTTCGGGAGAGCCATATTTCATTCATCCCTGCGCGGTTGCGGATATCTTAATGGATTTGGGGCTGGATTCCGCGACGATCGCCGCGGCGCTTTTGCATGACGTCATTGAAGATACCGAAGCTACGGCGGAAGACATCAAGCGGGAGTTCGGCGACGAAGTACTCGACTTAGTCAGCGGGGTAACCAAACTCGAAAAAATCGTATTCAAATCCCAAGAAGACGCGGAAGCGGAAAACTTCCGTAAAATTTTCGTTGCGATGGCGAAAGACGTGCGGGTTATCATCATCAAACTCGCCGACCGTTTGCACAATATGCGGTCGTTGAACTTCCTTTCGCAGGAACGTCAACAACGCATGGCGAACGAAACGTTGGAAATTTACGCGCCTTTGGCTGGTCGGCTCGGTATTTCGCAAATCAAGTGCGAGCTGGAAGACCTTTGCTTGAAATATCTCGATCCCGAAGCCTATGAAACGCTTGTATTCAACATTCGGGAACGGCTTTCCGAACGGAAAGAGTTCGTCAACAAGATCGTGGAAGAACTCAAGGAATTGATGAAAGAAGACGGCGTGGAAGGCGAAGTGTTCGGTCGTCCCAAGCATTTCTATTCCATCTATAAAAAGATGAAGACGAAAGAAAAAACGCTCGATCAAATCTACGACTTGACGGCGGTTCGCGTTATCGTTAAGGACGTGAAAGCGTGTTATACCGTACTCGGCGCGATCCACGAAAAATGGAAGCCGATCCCCGGTCGAATCAAGGACTATATCGCTACGCCCAAGCCCAATAAATACCAATCGCTGCATACGACGGTTATGACTCGGTTCGGGCAACCGTTTGAAATTCAAATCCGTACGGAAGAAATGCACCATATTGCGGAGTTCGGGATCGCGGCGCATTGGAAATACAAAGAAGGCAACAACGGTCAGGTAGAAAGCAAGCTCACTTGGCTTCGCGAAGTGATGGAATGGCAGGGGGATTTGAAGGACTCCAAGGAGTTTATCAGCGCCTTGAAAACCGAGCTTTACAGCCACGAGTTGTTGGTATTCACGCCGCGTGGGAAAGTCATTTCCCTGCCGCCTGAAGCGACTCCCGTCGATTTTGCGTACGCGATTCACTCGGAAGTCGGAAACCGTTGCACGGGCGCGCGCGTCAATTCGAAAATCGTACCGCTTACCACGACGTTGCAAGTCGGGGACGTGGTCGAGATCATTACGTCGCCGAACTCCAAAGGCCCGTCGCGGGATTGGCTGAAATTCATCAAATCGTCGAGCGCGAAAGCCAAGATTCGGCAATTCTATAAAAACGAGCTGAAAGACGAAAATATCCGTATCGGTCAGGATAAGCTGGAAGACGAAGCGAAAAAACGTGGGTTTACCCTTTCGACGTTGCTTACCGAAGAAAGTTTCCAACGCATTTCCGAACGTTTTTCGTTTGGCGAAGTGGAAGAAATGTATGCGGCGGTCGGCTACGGTTCGATTTCCGTCAACCAAATTCTGTTCAAACTCATCGACTTTTACCGCAAAAAGACTCCGCAAGCGTTTGAATTGCGCGCAGGCGACGGCGGAAACAGAACGCCGGGCGGCGTGCTTGTCAACGGGCAAGCGGGTATGCTCGTACGGTTTGCGGGCTGTTGTTCGCCCGTACCCGGGGACGAGATCGTGGGTTATACTTCCCGTGGTCGCGGGGTGGTGATTCACCGCGCGGACTGTCCGAATATCGGCGGCGTGGACAAGGAACGCTTGTTGCCCGCGTCCTGGCAAATCGCCGCGGGCGCGAAACAAAAATATAACGCGAATATTGCCATTCGCGCGGCGGATCAGGGCGCGGCGCTGTCCGTACTCTCGTTGGTCGTTGCGGAGTTGAAGCTCTCGATTACGTCGATCAACGGCAGAATCGATAAAAACCACGACGCGGTGTTGGAAGCGTCGATTTCCCTGACGGATATTTCCGAAGTGGACATGCTGATCAAGAAATTGCAGGCGGATAAACGCATTTACGAAGTGCACCGTATCACGTCCTTGTCTTGATTGGAAAGGGAGCGTTTATGCAGATTATCAAAATCACGCCGCGCGCGTTTGGAGCGAATACCTACGTCTTGACGTCGGACGGGAAAACCGCCGTCGTCATTGATCCCGCGCAGCCGCGGGTGGAAAGCGAGCTCATCAAGCTCGGTTTGCAGGCGGAATACGTATTGCTCACGCATTGCCATTTCGACCACGTCGGCGGGGTACGCGCTTTGCAGGAACAGGGCGCGAAGGTCTTTTGCTCGGAACGGGAAAAGCCGCTGATTGGAACGGCGGGGGATCTGTTCGACGCGTTCGGCGCGCCGAGAATTCCCTATCGCGTAGACGGAACGCTGATAGACGGCGAAACGCGGGAGTTTTGTGGAATTTCAATCACCACGCTATTGACGGCGGGGCATACGCAAGGGAGCGTTTGCTATCTCGTTCGCGACGAACAAGGAAAGCCGTATTTGTTCACAGGCGACACGCTGTTTGCGGGCACGATCGGCAGGACGGATTTCCCGACGGGGGATTTGTCCGAGCTTCGAAAAAGTTTGAAAAAATTATCGGCATTAAGCGGGGATATGCCCGTTTATGCGGGACATGAAGAAGATACGACGCTGGAACGGGAACGGAAAACCAATCCGTTTATCATCGACGCGTAAAAGGATAACGGAATGTTTACGACGAATTGCAGTTTTTTGGAAAACGAACTCTTGGACGTTGCGCGGTTGTTCAAAAACCGCCCCGAGAGCATAGAGCACTCTTTTTCGTTTGAAAGGGGTGTTTTTTTCAATCGGTTTGTTGTGGACGGAAAGGCGTTTTCTTTCGAGAACACGGGGCAGGTATGCGACGAGTTGGAATATAAACGCTTGGAACGGCGGTTTGCAAAGCTCGGTTTGTATCGGATTTTAAGTGAAAAATACGGCGAAAGTATGCCTTGGGGCGCGTTGACGGGGATTCGTCCGACCAAGCTCGCGTATATGGAACGGGAACAGGGACGGGATTTTGCCGAACTGTTCCGCGCCATGGGCGTCAGCGAAGAAAATATCCGTTTGGTGGCGGACGTATTACAGGCGCAGGAAGGGATTTACGAGAAAAAGGACGGGAACACAGATCTGTTTGTTTCCTTGCCGTTCTGCCCGACCAAATGCGCGTACTGCTCGTTCATTACCGCGCCGATCGAAAAAACGCGCGCGTTTATGCCCGAATATTTGGAATGTTTGCGGCAGGAATTGTCGCTCGCGCCCAAGCTGATCGGGAATTTGCGCAGCATATACGTCGGCGGGGGTACGCCGTTCGCTTTGGACGAACGGGAGCTGGGTACGGTTTTAGAAATGCTCGCGCCCATCTTGTCGATCGCGCCGCATTGCGAATATACGGTGGAAGCGGGGCGACCCGACGTATTCACGGAAGAAAAACTCGCCTTGTTAAAGTCGTACGGCGTGAACCGAATTTGTATCAATCCCCAAACGTTCTCGGACGACACGTTGCGCGCGATCGGTAGAAAGCATACGGTTGCGGAGTTCTACCGCGCGTACGAGAGTTCGGAAAAGTACGGGTTTACCGTCAACGTGGACTTGATTGCGGGGCTCGGCGACGAAACGCCCGAAACGTTCGCTCGGAGCGTGGAACTTGCGGTGGCGACGGGCGCGGAGAATATTACGGCGCATTGTTTGTCGTTAAAGTCGGGGGCGAAACTCAAGGAAGAAACGGCGTATTTGGAAAACGACCGAATTTCGGAGATGGTAAAAGCTTCGCGCGAGATTTTGAGCGGGAGCGGATACGTGCCCTATTACATGTATCGGCAAAAATACCAAGTCGGGAACAACGAGAACGTGGGTTGGACGAAGCCGAGCAAGGCGTGCGTGTATAACGTGGATATTATGGAAGAAACCGCGGATAACTTGGCGGTAGGAGCAAACGCTGTATCCAAACGCGTATTCAACGATCGGGGTTTGATCGAGCGTTTGGCTTCGCCGAAGGACTTGAAAACGTATATTGCGGGGATCGACGGAATTTTAACGAAAAAAAGCTCGTTTTTCGCTTGATTTTCCGAAAAAAATCCAAAAAACGGCGCAAATTCAATTTACATTAAGGGAAGAATGTGTTAAAATAGTAGTAACGGCTGCTAGGCGGATCGATTCTCCACGTTGCGCTTAGCAGTACGAGATATGTTCCATAGGAGGATAAAAAGAAATGGAAAAGAAAGAAATTATTGCAAAATTTGCAGCCCACGAAGGCGACACCGGTTCGCCCGAAGTACAAATCGCGTTGTTGACGGAAAGAATTAACCATCTCAACGAGCATTTGAAAGAGCACAAGCTCGACAACCACTCCCGTCGCGGACTTTTGAAAATGGTAGGTAAGCGCCGTGGTTTGCTCGACTATCTCAAAGCGAAAGACATCGAGAGATACAGAGCGGTCATCGAAGCTTTGGGGCTCAGAAAATAATGCAAGCACGAAAGGGCGGGTTGCTTTAACTCGCTCTTTTTTGTGTTAAAGCGGAAAAAGCGGACAAGCCTTGGCATAAGCGAAGTCCGTGAAAATACCCCGTTTGACGTCGGGCGACGCAAACGGACAAGAACAAAAAAAGAATTAGAGAAAAGGAGAATTTTACAATGCCATCGTTAGACAATTTCAAAGTATTTAAAACAGACTATGCGGGAAAAGAGCTCGTGATTGAGATCGGCAAATACGCCGAACAAGCGAACGGCGCGTGCTTGGTGCGCTGCGGCGATACTGCCGTGAACGTAACGGTATGTATGTCCGAAACGGCAAGAGAAGGAATGGATTTCTTCCCCTTGTCGGTAGATTACGAAGAAAAAATGTTCGCCGTAGGGAAAATCCCCGGCGGGTTCAAAAAGAGAGAAGGTCGTGCGTCCGATAAGGCGATCTTGGTCAGCCGTTTGATCGACCGTCCGATCCGTCCCTTGTTCCCGAAAGGAATTTTCAACGACGTAGTTGTCGTTGCAACCGCTTTGTCGGTTGATCCCGATATCGCTCCCGAACCGCTTGCTATGATCGGTTCGTCCGTAGCGCTTTCCATTTCGGATATTCCTTGGGCAGGGCCTACGGGTTCGGTCATCGTCGGTATGATCGACGGGAAATATATCATTAACCCGACCGTAGAAGAAAAAGCGAAGAGCGCGATTCATCTTTCCTTGGCGGGTACGAAAGACGCGATCTTGATGATCGAAGCGGGCGCGAACGAAGTTACCGACGCGGAAATGGTCGGCGCGATCATGTACGGTCATGAAGAAATCAAGAAAGTTTGCGCGTTCATCGAAGAAATCGCAAAGGTTGCGGGCAAACCCAAGAAGGAAATGGAATTGTACCATATTCCCGAAGAATTGGACGCAGCGGTAAAAGCGTACGGCTACGACAAACTCTATGCGGCGCTCGATACGTTCGACCGTCAAGAACGTCAAGACAGACAAGCGAAAGCGGAAGCGGAAATTATCGAACATTTCGCGGAAATTTATCCCGATCAAATGCGCGAAGTAAAGGATTCCATTTACTATATCGTAAAAGGCATCGTTCGCGCGAAGATTTTCGACAAGGGTATCCGTCCCGACGGGCGCGGCTTGAAAGAAGTTCGTCCGATCTGGTGCGAACACGGCGTATTGCCCCGCGTACACGGCTCGGCGGTATTCACCCGTGGTCAAACGCAAGCGTTGACGACTTGTACGCTCGGTATGCTCGGCGAAGCGCAACGCATGGAAGGGCTTGACGAAGAAGAAGAAAAGAGATATATGCACCAATACAACTTCCCCGGCTATTGCACGGGCGAAGCGAAAGCGTTGAGAAGCCCCGGTCGTCGTGAAATCGGACACGGCGCGTTGGCGGAAAGAGCGCTCGTACCCGTAATCCCGTCTCCGGACGAATTCCCGTACGCGCTCCGCGTTGTATCCGACATCATGTCGTCGAACGGTTCGTCGTCGATGGCTTCGGTTTGCGGCTCGACGATGGCGCTCATGGACGCAGGTGTTCCCATTAAAGCGCCCGTAGCAGGCTGCGCGATGGGGCTCATCAAAGATCCCGAAACGGGCAAATACGTCATTATGACGGATATCCAAGGCTTGGAAGACTTCCTTGGCGATATGGACTTCAAGGTAGCGGGTACGGAAAAGGGTATCACGGCGATCCAAATGGATATCAAGATCAAGGGGATTTCCGAACAAATCATGCTCGACGCGATCGCGCAAGCGCAAGAAGGCAGAAGATTTATTTTGGGTAAGATGCTCGAATGTATCCCCGAAGTAAACGCGCAACTTTCCGAATACGCTCCGAAGATCATCACGTTCAAGATCAACCCTGAAAAGATCGGCGACGTCGTTGGGAAGCAAGGAAAAGTTATCAACAAGATCATCGAACAAACGGGCACAAAGATCGACATTGAAGAAGACGGAACGGTTTGCATCGCTTGCTACGGCGACGTTGCGAATGCGGAACGCGCGAAAGCGATCGTTCAATCCATCGCGCACGACCCCGAAGTTGGCGACATGTTCGTTGGTGTAGTCGTACGTATTTTGTCGAAGATTGGCGCGTTCGTAGAATTTGCGCCTGGTAAAGACGGTATGGTACACATCTCCAAGCTCTCCGAACAACGCGTGAACCAAGTGGAAGACGTACTCAATATCGGCGACAAGGTGAAAGTAGAAATCATCAAGATCGGCGAAAAGGGTATCGATCTCAAATTGCTTGAAAAAATGGACTAATCGGTAAAACCGTAGCCCGCTCTACCAAACGGCAGGGCGGGTTTTGTTATACAAATAAAAAGCCGTCGAAAGACGGCTTTTTATGATTTTGGGTGTGCAGTTATATTTTATACTTGGCTTGATATTCAGCTAAGATTTTTTTGTAATGTTCCATTACGTCCTTGGGCGGTTGATAATCAGGTCTTGAACAACACGGGACAATCGGGGGTGTTCCGTCAACGCCATAAAAAGGAGTCAAGGTATCGTTTTCGTATTTTTTACGATCTTCTTCTTTGCGGAAATCGGGGATGTCGTACGGCATACCATTTTCCATCAAACTACGGTGTCCGAGAATTGCAACGGACGCCATCGTTGTGGCAAAATACACGTCGAACTCGTTGGGCTTACCTGCGCGTATGCATTTGAAGAATTCCCGCATCAGGAAGAAATCCCCGCCGCCGTGTCCTGCGTTTTCGGCGGCTTGATCTTCTGCTGCCCACTCAGGCGAATAAAATTGTTCGCTTTCTTCGCCTTCGGGAGTCTCCCAAGGATTATATCGTAACATGATTTTTCCGTTTGTACCACGGACGTTCTCGATTTGCCCTTTCGTGGCGCAAATCCGATAGGAGTTTTCTTCCGCACCGAATCCAGCCCAACCCATAACGCGGAAAACAGAATCGTCGTCGTTGAGCGTTGTAATAATCGCCGCGCGATCGCCGGAAAAACCCGGTTTGTTTTCAGGTGAAAATACAGGGAACACCGTTACCCGTTTGGGGAATGCGCCTGTGAATCGCATTAACGGTGCAAGTGCATGTGTTAGGTAATAAGTAGCGGGTAGGTACAGACGCCAATGCGTTTCACAAGGGATCAACTCCAACGTCGTCTTATCGTCGGTCCAATCGATCGGATGGTTGTATTCGCCTTCGCAGAATAATGCTTTTCCGAGCTTGCCCGTGCGGTAAACCTTATAAATTTCTTGATTGAATTTCATATACGGGTAGTTTTCCGCGAGCATATAGATTGCCTTGCTCTTTTCCGCGGCTCGAACCAAGGCAACGCCTTCTGCCATTGTACCGTTGCTTGTCGTTTCGCTTAAAACGTGAATACCTTTTTCCAAGCATTTGATTGCGTACGAAGCGTGATTGTGGAAGTGGTTACAGATAAATACCGCATCCATATCTTGCTTCAAAAATTCGTCAAAATCCGTAAAGATTGGGAAGTTTTCGCCTAATTTCTTCTTTGCGCGTTCGATGCGTTCGGGATTGTTTTCGCAAACGGCAACGACTTCGCCATTGTTCCAAAGAATGTTGTCGCAAAAATATCCGCCGCGACCGAATCCGAAGATACCCATTTTGATCGGTTTCATAATTTTCTCCTTATTGCGGATTCCGTTCCGCTATTTTTTGTGATTCCATTATAACATGAATTTTTAAAAAGTAAATGGAAATAGTCCATTAAAATATGGAGAAAAGTTTCCTAATTTATACAAATTTGTTTGACTTGCGTCGCACGGCGCGGTATAATAAAGCTATGATCAAAGGGAACGTTTGTAAATTTAATTTTAAAGAAAGCCAAGGCGCGATTACAGTTACGCAATTTATCCACGAAACGCAAAACATTCAAGCGCAAACGGTGGTGTATCCCAACTATGGCGCGTATCTCGTTTTGACGGGGAAAGGTCGCTACGTTGTCGGCAAAGGCGCTTACGACGTCAAGGAAGGTTCGTTGTTTTTTTCGTTTGCAGGGGAACCGTTTTCCGTTGTCGGCAAGGAGAATTTTACGTACATGTATCTCTCTTTTTCAGGCTCGCGCGCGGAAGAATTGATGCGTCGGTTTTCGCTTTCTACGGAAAACTGCGTGTTTGCAGACTACGAAAACCTGATTCCGTTTTGGTTGGAAAATTTTTCCCGTTCACAGGAAGAAACGCTTGATTTAATTAGTGAGAGTGTGCTTTTGTATACGTTTTCCCGTTTGGTGCAGTCGGCGCGAACGCTCCCAGACACCTTTTACGGTATATTGACGTTCATCGACGAGCATTTTACGGAATCGGATTTTTCCGTCCATACCATTGCGCAGGAGTTCCATTATAGCCCGAAATACGTTTCGCGCCTATTCAAGAAAAACATGCAAACGTGCTTTTCGGAACATTTGAAAAATCTCCGAATCAAATATGCGTTATCGCTCATGGAACAAGGCGTAACGTCGGTGAAAAACGTTGCGCTGTTGACGGGCTACGTGGACGCGTTGTATTTTTCCAAACTATTCAAAGCAAAACTTGGCATTTCTCCAAAAGAGTATATTGTCAAAAAACAAAAATCGGAATTTGCAGTTGACAAAGAACGGGGAATGTAGTATAATAAAAACACTATGAAAAAAGTTGGGAAAAACTATGGCGAAATATTCGATAATCGTACCTGCATATAATGAAGAAAAGAGCTTGGAGCTGTTTTACGCCGCCGTTACGCCGATGATGGATCGTTTGGGCGAAGATTACGAGCTGATTTTTGTAAACGACGGCAGCAGGGACGCGACGAAAGAGATTTTACTCGGTTTGGCGCAAAAAGATAAACGGGTGAAAGTTTGTCATTTTTCTCGTAATTTCGGGCAACAAGCCGCGCTTTTGTGCGGTTTGCAAATGTCGAGCGGCGACGCCGTGATCGCGATGGACGCCGATTTGCAAGACCCGCCCGAAGTCGCTTTGCAAATGATTGAAAAATGGAAGGAAGGCTACGAAGTCGTACACGGCAAACGTCGGAAAAGAAAGGGCGAAACGTGGTTCAAAAAAGCGACGGCGCGGCTCTTTTACCGCTTTACCCGTAAAATCACGGGCATGGAAATCTTGGCGGATTCGGGCGATTTCAAGCTCTACGATCGGAAAGTCGTAGACGTGCTGCTTGCAATGGGCGAACACGATCGGCTTTTGCGCGCCCAAGTCGCTTGGGTGGGCTTTAAGCAAACGGCTGTGGAATTCGACCGTCCCGAACGGGTTGCAGGCGAAAGTCATTATACCGTCAAAAAGATGATCAAGCTTGCGGAATCGGGGATTTTCCCGAACACCGATTATACGCTGACTTTGCCGATCAAACTCGGTTTGGCGTTGGGATTTTTGAGCTTTGCCTGCCTAGTTACGTTTATCGTTTTGACGTGCATGAACGTATGGTTCGGCGGGTTGATTGCTTGGCTATTCCCGACGGTTGGAGCGTTTGGCGCATTGATACTCGTCTGTCAGGGCTTAGCGAATATGCACACGGCGATGATTTACCGCGAAGTGCAAAACCGTCCGAAATACGTATTGTCCGAAACGTATAATTTCGACGAAGAAACCCAATAACACCGTATTTATACGGCGAATATAAATAAAAAGGAGAATGTTATGAAGAAACTTTTGGCACTTTTGATGGCGCTGACGATGAGCGTCGGCATGACTTCGGCGTTTGCTGCTTGCGGCGGGGATAAGGACAACAGCAGTTCGAGTACGCAAAGCGGAAACGGCGGCGACAACGGCGGTGGTGCTCCCGTTGAAGTTGGCGGGGAAGTAACGCAGACGGAATGGGACGCGGCTTGGTCGCTTGGTACAAACTTTACGGCTACCGGCAAGGAAGCCATTGCGGGTGATACGGAACACGAATATGAAGAATACGTTGTAAAACGCGCGGGCAATTTGTTTGAAGAATTGGACTACGTAAAGGACGCGCAAGGCAACGCATTGGAAGAAGATTGCTATTATTACGAAATCGACGGGGAAACGGTCTACGAATACGAAAAGAATGATACGTATTGGAAGAAAGAAGCGATCGATTATTATGATGTGGAAGAATTGGCGGAATTCCCGCTTGGGGATTGGTATCCCGAGACGGCAAGAACAATGTCCGATTTCACGTACAATGCGGAAACGGGCAGATATGAAGCAAGCGAACTTACTGCATATTCGAGTAAGATCTATAACGTAAAACTCGGGTTTACGACGGACGGTAAGCTCGCGGAAGCGTACTATGAAATGAGACATACGAGCGGTGGCGGCTCGGTTAATCAGGAAGAATCGGTAGTACCTACGGCGGCTGCGGCAACGGTAACGCTTGGCTATACCTTTACGATTACATACGGCACGACGACGGTAACGCTTCCGTCGAACGTATTCGGACCGGATACGAACATTGGTAGTATGACGGCTGGGGAATTTGAAAACGCGTTTAACTTCGGCGCGGAATTTGCGGTTGTGCAAACGATGACGTATGCGGATACAAGCTATGAACAGTATACCAATCAACGTTGCGGAAATATTTGGAGACGCCTGAGCACGGAATTTGACGCGGCAGGAGTAGAAGAACCCGGTAACTACGCTAGATATTACGAATGGACGGGAGCGGATTCTTATAATGTTTATTTTCCGATGGTGGATATGGACGAAATGACGCTGATTGGATACGACATGGAAGTCAATTCCGCGGATTTCGATGAATTTATGAATGATTTTTATTATGCCCTGGCGTTGGTAGAAGCTGTACGAGATGCGAAAAATTATACGTATAACGCGGATAAAGACGAGTATACTTGCAGCGAGTTAAAAACGAAAGTCTACGGTATAATCGACGCGACGTATTCGAATATCGTCATTAAATTTAATGCGAATAAAAAGATTACGAGCATCACTTTCGATATGGAGTATAAAATGCCTGGGGACACGATGGCGGTAGCCGTTGTACTTGCGTTTACGTACGATACGGGTTCGATTGATTTGCCCACGAACGTGCAAGGCGGAAACGCAGTAGAAGGTAAATAAAATGAGTACACTCAAAACCGCATTGTTTTGCAACGCGGTTTTGAGTGAATTGCCATACTGTTTTGTCATCGTGAATGTTGCGTCGAGATCTATACGCAATTTTTATAAAACACTTGGCTTATATTTAGAGAAAATATATAATAATCATCATATAGAGACAGGCAATAGGAGAAAAATTATGGTAAAAAAAAGAATAGCAACCTTACTTATAGCTTTGGCAACGGCGATCCTTGTTGTCTTGGCATTGTGCTTTAATATGTTTGAATATAGGAAAGATACGGGTTATAGCTTGAAAGAAAACGGTTTTGAAATAATGAACGGGTGGAAACTTGATGAGAGAATTTATTGCTCGGAATGGTTTAGAATTTTCAATAATTTGATGCTGCTTGTAGTGGTTGGCGAGATTGCAGTCGTGGGATATATGACATATAACAAGCACGAAAAATTACAATATCTGCTCACGACGTGCGTAATCATAAATGTTATTTTGGTAACAGTCTATATGATAAACGGATTTGTATTGAGTAGAGAGATAACTGACTACTACCATTACGACAAATACCACGAATTCACCACGAAAACGTATTGGCCTTTTCTTTTGATGGTGGCAGTGGCAATTGTATATTTTGCAATTGAGAAGAACACAAAAGAAACGTTTGAACCCACCGTTATATGTCTAAAAGAAGCGGAAATCGTCGAGTTGCTTTTAAAATACAAGTCCTTGTTGGATCAAGACGGGATTACGCAAGAAGAGTACGATAAAAAGAAAATGGAGCTTTTGAACTGACGAAAAGATAAAATGAAACGCGGGCGAGCCGATTCGGCTCGCCCGCTATGTTTATTTTTCATTTCTCGACGCTAAATAGACCATCAGCACCGATACGTCGGCGGGGTTTACCCCTGAAATTCGACCTGCTTGTCCGAGATTAAAGGGACGGATACGTTCCAATTTTTCCTGCGCTTCCAAACGCAAACCCTTGATTTCGCTGTATACGATATCGTCGGGGAGCAACTTATCTTCCAAGCGTTTCGCCCGCTCGATCATTTCCAAGCCCTGCTTTAAATACCCTTCGTAGCGGACGGTGATCTCCGCCGTTTCTAAGACGTTCTTCGGATACTCCGCAAATACTCCGAAATGCTCCATAATCTCCTTTAAGGGAATGGAGCGTTTGAGCATTTCCGCGTACGACACGCCTTTGCTCGGCATTCCGTAGCCGTAACGTTCCAAAAACTCCGCCGCTTCCTTGGGGAGTACGCGGGTTTGGAGCGCTTCCAACAAGCTTTCGTATTGGGCTTTGCGAGTCAAATACCGCTCGTAGCGGTCGGGTTTGACAAGCCCGCAAGCATACCCCTTTTCCGTCAAGCGGAAATCGGCGTTGTCTTGCCGCAAGCAAATACGATGTTCGGCGCGCGACGTCATCATACGGTAGGGCTCGTCCGTGCCCTTGGTAACGAGATCGTCGATAAGTACGCCGATATACGCTTCGTCGCGGCGTAAGATAAGGGGGGGGAGTCCACGCAGTTTCAAAGACGCGTTCAAGCCCGCCATCAAGCCTTGCGCGGCGGCTTCTTCATAGCCCGACGTGCCGTTGATTTGCCCCGCCGTGTATACGCCTTCGACTTTTTTAAATTCGAGCGTCGGCAAAACGTCCAACGTATCGATGCAGTCGTATTCGATCGCATAGCCGTAGCGCATAATGTCCGCATGCTCCAATCCCGCGACGGAAGCGTACATTTCCCGCTGTACGTCGTGGGGCATGGACGTGGACATGCCTTGCACGTAGACTTCGTTGGTGTCCGCGCCTTCGGGTTCTAAAAAGAGTTGATGCCGCTCCTTATCCTTAAAGCGCACGACCTTGGTTTCGATCGACGGACAGTATCTCGGGCCTGTAGACTGAATAACGCCGTTATACAAAGGCGAACGGTCCAAGTTCTCCATGATGATTGCGTGTGTGTGCAAGTTGGTGTACGTGAGATAGCAGGGGAGTTTGTTCTCGGGCGCTTTGTCGTGCATAAATGAGAACGGATAAATATCCGTATCCCCGTTTTGGATTTCGCATTTGGAATACTCCACCGTGCGCCCGTCCACGCGCGCGGGCGTACCCGTCTTAAAGCGACGGACGTTAAAGCCCAAACGTATCAAACTATCCGTCAAGTGATTGGCAGGCGCGAAGCCGTTCGGACCTGATTTCGCTACGACGTTGCCCGTAATCGTTTCGCTGTTCAAATACACGCCCGTACAAAGAATGACGGCTTTGCAGGTAATCACGCCGCCGTATTGCGTTTGTACGCCTACGCATTTTCCGTTTTCGGTCAAAATATCCGTAGCTTCGGCTTGGAAAATCCGTAAATTTTCGGTGTTTTCGAGCGTTTGTTTCATCGCGCGGTGGTAAGCGTTCTTATCCGATTGCGCGCGCAAGCTCTGCACCGCCGCGCCTTTCCCAACGTTGAGCATACGAATTTGCAAAGCGGTATCGTCCGCAACAATCCCCATTTCTCCGCCGAGCGCGTCGATTTCACGGACGAGATGTCCTTTCGCCGTACCGCCGATGGACGGATTGCAGGGCAAAAACGCGATGCTGTCGAGATTGAGCGTTAAAAGCGCTGTTTTTTGTCCCGTACGCGCCAAAGCAAGCGCGGCTTCGCAACCTGCGTGCCCCGCGCCTACTACGACCGCGTCTGCGGCATATTCT
>JAFVRU010000103.1 GCA_017504065.1 Clostridia bacterium | reverse complement strand
TGGTGAAACGGTATACGGCGACGAGATCGACGCAACGCAAGGTGAAGCGGAAGGGGATCTTTCTCAAGACGACGGCATGAGCGATGAAGTCGGGGATATCATTGGAGACTACTACGGCTCTATTCAAAATTAAAAAATACAGTATAGGAATTCCATTGATTGATGGAGTTCCTTTTTTTGCCTTTTTTGTTAAAAATCGGATTGTAAATGATTGAATCAATCGAAAAATCGAATAGTAACTATCATTGTTTTTAATCGATTTCCTATAGTTTTTTTTCGTTTTCTCGATAATTGGGTTTACATTCATAGAAAAATGTGATATAATATATCAGTATGGTATGCTCTCATACTATGCATTTTCATAAAAATTTCCGCGATAAGCGGGATGGGAGACGATAAAATGTCAGGAAAAATTTTCAAAGAATACTATGCGCGTGTAGCGAAAGAAGGCGTCTTGAAAGCAGTATTTTGCGGCTTGATCGTCGGCTTTTCGGTAACGCTGTTGGCGGCAACGACGTTTTGGTTGTTGGGAGAGCGGATGTGGATATGGTTGAGTTTATTGTTCTGTCCGATTGTGGCAGGGATAACGACTCCGATTTTCTATCAGACGAAATTTAAACCGAACACGAAGAAGTTGGCTCGTCGAATCGACGAACTTGGTTTGGAAGAACGGATTTTGACGATGGCGCAGCTGCAAGGCGACGAATCGTATATCGCGATGAAACAACGTGAAGACGCGATGAAAGCGATTCAAAGAGTGAATCCGAAGTTGGTCAAGTTTGCGATCTCCGTACCGCTTGTGATCGCGCTTGGGGTTGTCGCAACGGTGAGCACAAGCGTAACGACGGTATTTGCGCTCGGCGAAAAGACGGGTAAAGAGTATATTGAAGAAGCGAAAGCGGCGAATATTCCCGAATACGAGATCACGTACGAGATCGACGGGGAAGGGGAGATTGTCGGAGAGCCGTTCCAAATTGTAAAGGAAGGGGAAAGCGGGACTCCGATAGAAGCCGTTCCTGCGCCGAACTGGGCTTTTGATTGTTGGTTGGAATTAGAAGCGGACGATGAGGGAAAAGTAGATCCTTGTCGGACGGAAACGGAAGTAAAGGGTCATATAGTTTTGACGGCAGTATTTATAGAGATTCCCGATCTTCCAGAGGAGGAACAATCGTCGAACCAGCAAGGCGACGAGGTGGACGCGAGCAAGAAGAAGCCTTCAAGTGAAGAAGAACAAAGCCAACCGGGACAAAGTAATCAAACGGGTGAAGGTGGAGGCGCAGGCGGAAGTATCATTCCTAGCGACTTAATTATCGATGGTGAAACGGTATACGGCGACGAGATCGACGCAACGCAAGGTGAAGCGGAAGGGGATCTTTCTCAAGACGACGGCATGAGCGATGAAGTCGGGGATATCATTGGAGACTACTACGGCTCTATTCAAAATTAAAAATAAAAAATATTAAGGATAAAGGAAAAAATATCATGGTTACAGAAAAAGATATCGAACAATTCAGCGAACAATGCAAAAAGATTTTCGAACAGGTTTCTCGCGACGTAATCGGTCAAAAGGAAGTTGTTGAAGGCACGATTATTGCGATGATTGCAGGCGGTAACGTTTTGCTGGAAGGTGTGCCTGGGGTAGGGAAAACCCGTTTGGTAAGAACGCTCGGTCGGGTATTCGATTTGCCGTTCTCCCGTATTCAGTTCACGCCGGACTTGATGCCTGCGGACGTAACGGGTACGAATATTATCGTAAAAGACGAAACGGGGAATTCGACGTTCAGTTTCCAACCCGGTCCGATTTTCAGCAATATTATTCTTGCGGACGAAATCAACCGTGCTACGCCGAAAACGCAATCGGCATTGCTTGAAGCCATGCAGGAACACACCGTTACCGTAATGGGAACGTCGAGAAAGTTGAACGAACCGTTCTTCGTATTGGCAACGCAAAACCCGATTGAACAAGACGGTACGTATCCTTTGCCGGAAGCGCAAATGGACCGTTTTATGTTCAAACTTTTAGTTCCCAACCCGAGTCTTGACGAATTGATGGCGATCGTAACGATGACGCAAAAGACGATGGAAGAAGTTGCGGAATGCGTTTGCAGCGGTGAAGATCTTTTGAAGATGCGTGAAACGGCGAATCAAATCCCCGTAGCGGACGAAGTGCTCCGTTACGCGATGATTATGACGTCGGCTACGCACCCGAACAGCGAATGCTCGACGGAAGCGGCGAAGAAATACGTGCGCGTAGGCGCTTCGCCCCGTGCAGGTCAAGCTTTGATTTCCGCGGCGAAGGTTATGGCGCTCATCAAAGGTAGATTTAACGTATCGTTCTCGGATATTAACGAGCTTGCGTATCCCGTACTCCGCCACCGTATCAAGTTGAACTTTGAAGCGATTGCGGAACGTGTTACCGCCGACGACGTGATCGGCATGATCGTAGAAGAAGTAAGCAAAAACCCCAAATATAAGAAATAATCAACGCACGATTGGAGCGATAGAATGAAAGGATCGTATTTGAACGACAAATTTTTCAGTCGTTTAGAGACTATGTCTTTAAATTTAAAATCCAGCTTATCCGGATATTTCGGCGGTAAGCACCTTGTCAGCACTTACGGACAAACGGTGGAGTTTGCCGATTTCCGTGAGTATCAGCTTGGCGACGATATCCGTCGTATCGACTGGAATTTGTTCAGCCGTTTTGAAAAATACTTTTTGAAACTTTTTACGGACGAACGGCAAATGCAAGTCCAAATCTTTTTGGATTGTTCCGCGTCGATGGGAAAAGAAGATCCCCAAAAGGGCGCGTACTCGATTGCGACCGCAGCGGCTTTGGGGTATTTGGCTGTACATAACATGGACAAGGTTACGTTTAATTATATGAAAGGCGAAAAGTCCGAGAATCCGTACGGTACGATTATTGGTAAAAATGCGTTTTTCCGCGCGATCGGTGATATGGAAAAGACCGAGTTTGCGGAAGAAGCGGACATCGAAGCGTGTGTAAAGAGTTGCCCTGATACGGGTAGAAATAACGGTTTGACGGTCATCGTTTCCGATTTCTTCACGGAAAGTAATTGGAAAAAAGCGGTTGATTATCTGTGTTATCAAAATCGGCAAATTTTGCTCGTACAAGTGCTTTCGCCGCAGGAGATCGATCCAAGTTACGACGGGCGCGTCAACATGATCGACTCCGAGTCGGTGGATATCTCCGATACGAAGAACATGAAGTTAAAGATTACGCGCAGTATGCAAAAGGCGTATGAAGAAGCGTTAAAAGATTTCCGCGAAGATATGCAAACGTTCTGCTCAAAACGCGGTGTAGATTATATTTCCATTAGTTCGGATATGCCGATTGAAAAGGTATTATTCGGCGAGTTGTTAAAAGTAGGTATTATGGCATGACACTGTTAACTCCTTTAGGGTTGTTGGGTTTGATTGCGATTGTTTTGTTGATCATCATTTACATCATTCGCCCCAATTTCCAACAAAAAATGGTTTCCACGACGTTCGTGTGGAAATTGAGTTTGAAATATCGAAAGAAGCGTATTCCGGTTAGTAAGATTCGGAACATTCTTTTGATACTTTGTCAAGTGCTCATTTTGGCGAGCTGCGCATGGATTTTGGCACAGCCCGTAACGGAAGAGAAAACGGCAACGAACGACGGCGAAGTCATTGCAGTTATTGATTCGTCTGCGAGTATGCGCGCGGATACGGAAGGGGAAACGCGCTTTATTCGTGCGGTAAATCAAGTTATTGATTTATCGAAAAGCACGTATGAAAAAGGCGGCGTAATGTCCGTTATTATAGCCGATGAAGAACCGTATTTCTTGGCGCAACGTGTTCCAGCAGAGGATCGGTCTACATTAAGCGCGGCGTTAGATGCGTTGCTTGCGGACGAAAAATCTTGTTCGTATGGCGTTTCGGATATGGAAACGGCGATGAGTCTTTGTGAAACGCTGATCAATGAAAATCCCAAAGCGCAAGTATATCTTTATACGGATACTACGTATGATTACATATCGGAAAAAATCAAAAAACCGACTGTTTGCTTGCAAGATTTAGAGTGGAATGCTGCGGTTTTGGATGCAAGAGTAGAATTACAGGACGGATATTATACGTTTTTTGTGAATATAGCGTGTTATGGTCCGAACATGGATTTATTATTGACGGTAGACATAGATAACGCCAACCCCGAATATACAACGGGAGAAGGTCGCGCGATTACCTATGAAGAAGTGATTACTTGCAATAATGGACAAACTATGCAGGTTGTATTCATTAACAGTTTGATTTATCAGCCGAGTTTGGAAGAAGACCCCAACACCATCTTTATTCCTTTGGAAATGGACGAGTTGGTTTATTCCTATAACGAAATCAGCTTTTCGGTGAAAGATGCGCAAACTGGCGAGAGTTTGGAAGATTCCATACAAAGAGACAATAAATTCTATATTTATGGGGGGCAAAAAGAAAAGATTCGCGTGCAATACGTCAGCGCTTTGCCGAATCCGTTCTTCAGTAATATTTTGCTTGTTTTGCAAGACCATTACAGCGAATATTGGGATATGGAAATTGTAGAAGTCAAAAAAGGTCAACAACCGGAAATGACAGGCTTTGATTTTTATATATTCGAACATACCATGCCTTCGATGATGCCTAATGACGGGGTTGTATTTTTGGTCGACCCGCAAGGCATGCCGACGGGCTCGGGTATGCGGTTGGAACAATCGGTTATTTTCCGCGAAACGGATAGAACGTTGATCGAAGAAGATTCCGATCATCCAATGATGAAATACGTAACTGCGGAAGATATTACTGTAAGTAAATATACGCGCGCAGTTTTCGATACAGCATACGATTACGAAGTTTTAATGAGTATGGACGAGTATCCCGTATTTGTCGCAAAGAATACGCCGCAATCAAAAGTAGCCATTATGTTGTTTGATTTGCATTATTCCAACTTGGCGATTTTGAAAGATTTCCCGATTCTTGTTCACAACATGTTCCAATATTTCTTGCCTCCTGTGGTACAGAAGAATGTGTTTGATATTGGCGAATCGATGATGGTGAATACGCGAACGGACAGTATTGAAGTGTGTGCGCCTACCGGGGAAACATTGACAACGTTTACGGAATTCCCCGCAACAATGACGCCGTTTGACGAACCGGGTACATATACATTAAAACAAGGCGAATTTTTCGAGAAAGCAACGCTTGACGAGAAAATTTACGTCAAATTGCCTGCGGAAGAATGTAATATTTGGGCGCATAAAGAAACATTAAGGAATCCGTATACGCAAGAAGTAGAGGAGAAGAGTTATAAAGATTGGCTGATTTATTTAGCTGCGGCTTTGGTTGCTCTACTCTTTATTGAATGGTGGCTGCAGAGCCACGATACAATGTAAAGGGAGGGGAAATAAATGCGTAATTTTAAAATTGTATTTGACCAACCTTTATTACTGTTATTGCTCATTCCGGCATTATTTTTCACGTTATTGCCGTATTTCCGCTTGTCTAAGCGCTACAGAAAAACGCGTAACCGTATTACGTCGATGATTTTGCACTTTACGACGATGGTGTTGGCGGTGTGCGTTCTTGCGGGAATCTGCTTTACCTATGCAGTTCCGAATTCTAAGAGCGAGCTGATTTTGCTCGTTGACGTTTCCGATACGGAAAACGAAGCGGCGGATCGTCGCGATGAATTTGTGTATACCGTATTGTCGGATTGCGAAGGGAGCGGGGTACAAGTCGGCGTAGTAACGTTCGGCTTTGATCAAGAATATGCCGTACCGATGACGACGAGTATCGGCGGTATTTACGATAAGTATTTGGAAGCGGAGACCCCGAATACGAGCGCTACGAATATCGCAGCGGCGCTGAAATATGCATATGGCTTGTTTGAAAAACCTGAAACGGCAAAAATCGTTTTGATTAGCGACGGCAAAGAGACGGACGAAGAAGCAAAAACGGTAATTCGTTCTATTGCCGCGCACGGGACTCAGGTAGATACGGCGTACGTTCCTTCGAGTTATACCGGCGACGACGTACAAATTAAAGAAATCATTTTACCCGATTATCACGTAAACGTGGACGAAGAATGCAGCATTAGCGTGAGATTGCAAAGTAACGTAGAAACGTCGGTTAGCGTTTCGCTTGCGGATAATGGTACGAGCAATGCTACGACTGGAAAACAAAGTTTGGACGTCAGTGTAGGCGAACAAATTTTGACGTTTAGGCACACTTTTAAGACGGGTGAATTACACGAACTTGCCGTAACTTTAGATTTCCAAGATTTGATGGAACAAAACAACCAATACTCCACGTACTTATATTTACAAGAGTTTAAGAGCGTTTTGATTCTTGAACGCGCTCCCGGAGAATCGGATGCGATTGTTTCTACGTTGAACCCGAACGGAAACGATGCGGAAGGGGCTTATTCGATCGACGTCAAATTGTATGATGAAGATGGTGTACCCTTAAACGTGGAAGAGTTGCGGAAATACGATCAGGTCATCTTGAATAATATTTCTAATCCCGAACTGAAGAGCATTATGAATGAAAAGACGGAAGAAACGTTAGACGTCATTCTTGAGCGTTACGTCCGCGAAGTAGGCGGTGGCTTGTTAACGGTTGGCGGTAACGATGAAAGCGACGAATCGAACGTAT
>JAFVRU010000102.1 GCA_017504065.1 Clostridia bacterium | reverse complement strand
CGACGTCCTTTTCCCATTTACTTACCGCCGATTCGGAAACGAATAACATTTTCGACAATTCTTTTTGCGTTAAATTTTTTTCTTGACGTTTTTGTCTTAAAAATCCGCCGAACGTATTTTCCATACCTTTGCTCCTTATCGTTTCAATCCTACATAAATTATAGCATGACGTTGTGAAGATTGCAACACTTTCCCCGAAATTCCTTACTTGAATATTTTTCAAGCCTATGGCTTGGATAAAAAAACGACGAGTTTCGACAGAAACTCGTCGTTTTTCTGGCTGGGGTAGCTGGATTTGAACCAACGAAATGACGGAGTCAGAATCCGTTGCCTTACCGCTTGGCTATACCCCAAAATCTTATGTATTTACGTGCGTTATTTTATCAAACTTTTTCCCGTTTGGCAAGCATTTTCATATCGCTTTCCCAACTTTTTTGCTATTTCGACGAAAAAAGCCCCGTATCGACCTTTTTCCGCTCGGAAAAAACGTTACAATACAAGGCAATCTCATCATTAGGAGTATTTTATGTTTTTAAGCGATCTCGTCGGGAAAAATATCTACGTCGGAAAAAATTTACGCGGAGTTTGTTTGGGGCTTGGGATCTCGCTCAAAACCCGCGCGGTAAAATACCTGCTCTGCGCAGAAAATCCCGCGCAAAAAACTCAAACAGATTTCGCCGTGAGCGTTTCGGCAATCACCGACATCGGCGCTATGATTTCTTTAACCAGCCTGCGCCCCGCGCACCCCAACCGCTGCGCAAAAATCTTTCTCGATCGTCCCGTGTTTTCGTTCGACGGGGTTTTTCTCGGCAAAGTCGAAGACGTGGAGTTTCGCGATTGGGTCGCAACGAACCTATACACCGATCAAAACGAGCAGTTTCCCGTACTCTCGATCACCGCTTGCTCGGACGCCGTCATTTTGCGGAAAGAGCTTCCCTATCCGCTCGGTCAACGCATACCTGCCCACCGCGTTTCCCTGTATACGGACAAATCCGACCCGACGGTTACCAAGCCCGTATTAAAGAATGCAATCCGCAAAAACGCTTTGATTCGCCTGACTTTGGCACTGCCGCCTTTTCGCTTGGATTTACCCGAACGTTTAAACGGCGTATTTCGCAGAAAGTTTTAACAATCCCGCGAACAGTTCGTTGATCGCGCGCAAATCCCCCGCCGACCAAGACTCTTTCCGCATATACATCGCGAGCGTTTTGCTCATCTCGTCCGTTTGCAGGCGTTCCGCCGCCGAGAGCGGCGCAGCTTTGATCTTGGACAACAACCGATAAGCGTACTCCACGCGGAACATCTTTTCTTTGCCACGGGGAGTCGGCGTTGTTTCCGATTCTTTCCAAGCTTCTTCCAAGCTTTCGTCGTCTATCTGCAACGTCGTTTGCAATCTCGACCGCACGAAACTGTTCTCCCGATCGGGCAAAGCGAACTGTAACCGTCTTGCTGTTTCCCGTCTGCGCTGCCGCCGTAACCGCAGCCCTTTTCGGAGCGCCAACAGCGAATACAACGCCAAATACACGCCGCCGCCGAAAATTGCGAGTAACGCTAAACACGCGACTCCCGCGCTCCAACTTGCTCCACCCGACAAAATCGCGATACAAACTCCGCCGACCGTCATCATCGCAAGCGCGCTATAATACCCTGCGTTTTGCAATACGTAACTTGCGATTGCCGCGACGATCAACGCCCCTGCGGCTACGCAGGAAATCGCCGTCAATACGCCGTTCCCTGCAAACGCTTCCCCTATCCATCGAAATACTCGCATAAAAAATACCCCCGTTTCGGTAGTTTGACTATTCCCGAAAAACAGGGGCGTTTTTTTGTTTCTTTTGTCGGTTTTTCGCGTTTTTTAGAAAACGTCCGTTTCAAAACCCAACCGAATATTCACGATACTGCATCGAATCTTTTCTACGTCGAGTTTTAAAATCCGCGCAACGGCAAGCCGATACAATTCGAGCTGCGGACGGTAATGCGCCCGCAAATACTCCGCATCCCCGCCAGAGTACTTATAATCGATAATCCGCGCGCTATCGCTACCGACTGCGAGCAAGTCGATCGCGCCTTGGAACAGCATTTCTTCCCCGTCCGTCTTTTGCAAAAGCGCGGGGTCGACGCCTTCTTTCTTCGCGTAGGTGTCCTTGACGGGCAACGCTACCAAAAACTGCTGTTCCTTATACAGCCGCATATCCCGCAAATTGTAAAAGACGGGGCTCAATAAAATTTCTTCGAGTTTTTTCACCGAAAGCAGTTTTGCTTCGTCCGCGCGTACGCTTGCAAACGCTTCGTACGCCGCTTGCGTTACCGATTGGAGTTCGGTTTCGGAAACGGGTGAACCCGCTTCGTCAAACAATGCCGAGAAATCGAAAAACTCCAAAAACGCGTGATACGCCAACCCTTTCGCTACGGCGTCGGAACGGCGTTCGCCGTTGCTTTCGTCCGTTTCCGAATCGAGCTCCGCCGATAATTCTTCCATTTTTACGGGCATTTTTCCAAACCCGTTTTCGTCCGCCTGTCCGACGTTTCCGAATAAGTCCTTCGTCGGCTCGACTTCGGGCAACAAATGCGTTGCCGAGCTCTTTACAGGCAAATCTTCATATCCCGCGAACGGATACCGCCAAGTCATCGCCCCAATCACCGCTTGCGCGAGCTGTTCGTCGGGATGATACGCTAGCGCTTGCCGCTGCTGTTTGGGAATTTCAAAAATATCCCGACTCGCTACGTATTCTTCCCAAACGGAAAAATCGGTAAACTCCGCAAACGAGCGAGCGTATTTGACGTCGGGCATCGGCGAACGGCTGTCGAAAAGCAGATGCAAACCGTATTTCGCGCGGGTCAACGCTACGTAATACAGATTCAGCGAGTCGGCAATCGAGCTCTCCAACTCCTTTTCTTCATGTAAACGCCGCAAAAGCGTATTGCTTTTGAGCATTTTTTCAGGATCGAACGCGCGCGGCGCAAGCCCGTACGTTTCTTCCGCGAACACTTCGTCGCGGTCTACGCCGCGGAAAGGCTGACTCAAATCGTCTAAAATCACGATGGGGTATTCCAAGCCTTTGGACGCGTGCATCGTCATGACCTTTACCGAATCTTCCCCGCCGTTTTCGCTGTATTCGATGCAATATTCCAAATTGCGCAACCGTTCCAAGAACGCGTGCACGCAAAGGGATTCCGACGCAGCGGTTTCTTCGATGAAGCGGTGAATTCGCTTCAAGCAAGCAACCCCGTTTTCGCGAGTCAATAACCGAGATTCCATGTGCGTATCCGACAAGAGCTTGGTCAACAGCTCGCCTGCGTCCATGACCCGCGAAAGCGTCCGAATCTCGTCGTAGTACGCATAAAACGCGCGAAGCCCGATCGCCGTTTCGTCGCCTTGCTCGCTTGCATAGCGTTTACAAGCATTGCGGAAATACGGTTCGTCAGGATAGGCAAGCCGTATCTTCGTCAAATCGTCCGCAGTCAAATTCCCCATCGACGACAAAAGCGCGCTGCACAGGGGCACGTCTTGCTCCGCATTGTCTATGAGCGATAAAATATCGATCAGCGTTTTGATCTCCGAATACTCGCAAATATTCACTGCGGCAGCCGCGCTCACAGGCAATCCCGCAGCCGAAAGCGACGCGACCGTTTTCGCGATCCGTCCTTGCTTTTTGCGGGAAAGTACGACGATATCCGAATACCGAACCCGCTTTTCTTCCCCCGTATCTGGGTCGTAATATTTATTTTTCCTTTCATCTTCTATAATCGCGTGAATGGTTTTGGCAAGCTCGCTATCTTCCGAAGCCGAACCGAACGCGCGATCCTTTACCGAGTATACGCCACGCTTTTCTACGGGCTTTTTTTCCGCCTTTTCAACAAAATGCACTTGCACTCGTCCGCTGTTCAACGCATACCTGCCCCCCCTTTCCATATCGGAATCTCGCGCGTAATCTACCGCGCAAACGGGCGGCGACATCGCCAAGGAAAACTGCGCGTTTACCGCGCTGAGCACCGCGTCTGCGCTTCGGAAATTCCGTGTGAGCGCTAAACTGTTCCCTTGCCCCGCTTCAAACGCTTTTTGTTTTTCGATAAAGAATCGGGATTTGCTGCCGCGGAAACCGTAAATAGACTGCTTCACGTCGCCGACCAAGAACACGTTTTCGCCCCCGATTTTGGATAAAATGGATTCCTGCACAGGGTTGACGTCCTGATATTCGTCCACGAACACGTAGCGGTACTTTTCCCGCAGCGAGCCCAAAACGTTCTCGTCCGAAAGCAGCTTTAACGCTTTGTGTTCAAGATCGTTATAATCCAAAACTCCGCGTTCCGCTTTCAACCGCGCGTATTTTTCATCGAACAAAAGCAGGTATTTTGCGAGCGCGGCGGCGGTTTGCCCCGACAATAAAAACAGCCGCAATTCTTCTTCTCGCGATTGCGTTTTGCTCAATTCGTCGGTATACGTTTTTAAAATCCGTTTCTTTAAAAAGGACAGGCGTTCGATATGCAGTTTCTTTTCCGCCGAGTCCGATTTCGAGCCGCGGTTTTGACGGAAAACGGGCAATTCCACCGCGCAAGCCGCAAAATAATCCCCCGCGTTTTCCCATGCGGAAAGCAGGGATAAAAGCTGCTCTGCGATCGCGAGCTGCGAGCCCGCTTGTTCGGCTTCGAAAAACGCCTTTTCCGTTTCCAAAAACCGCACGTAATAACGGCATTTTCCGTCCAAACGCGTTTTTAAGTCGGACACGACCCGCTCGAACGTCGCTTCGTCGTAGCCCGACGTCGCGGCAAGGTATTCCCGATAATCCGCGCGGTTGCGCAACGAGCCGTAAACTTCCAAGAAAATTTTCCGCAAGGTATTGTCGCTCTTTTTGCGCCAATACACGGAAAGCAGGTGTGAAAATTCCGAGTCTTTATTGGCATAGCCTTCTTCGAAAAGCTCGTCCAACGCTTCGTTTTTCAGCGCCGTTCCGTCCGCGTCATCGTCGGAGATTACCCGAAAAGCGCTATCCACTTCCGCCGCGAAAAAATTCCGCCTTAAAAGCTTCGCGCAAAAGGAGTGTATGGTGGAAATGTCTGCGTTCGGGACTTCCGAAAGCTGCTTTTTGAGTTCGGCGCGGCGCTCCGCCGTCGTTTCGTCCGCGTTGATCGTTTCAATCAACGCTTTGGAGAGTTTTTCTTTCATCTGCGCGGCGGCTTTTTTCGTAAACGTAACCGCGAGCAAACCGTCCACGCTTTGCCCGTTTTGAATCAGTCGTAGGATCTTTTCGATCATCACCGTTGTTTTTCCACTACCCGCGGACGCGGAAACGATCGTCCTACCCTGCGCGTCGATTGCCGCGCGTTGTTCTTTCGTATACTCCGCCATACCTTACTCCCCTTTTCCGTCCCGTGTTTCCGCGGCGATCCGCGCGATTTGCGCGGCGTCGATCGTCGTTTCTTTCCGAACGGCGGTTACGTCTTTTTGAAAACCGCACATGCCGCCGTACTTGCAATACGCGCACTTCCCGTCGTAGGGCGTGGACGCGATAAACCCGTCCTTGAGTTCCGCAACGCCCTTTCTCGCTACCAACGCCGCATAATCGAGAAAATCCCGAAACGTAGCTTCGTCCATGACCCGTTTAGCCGACGGGCCGTTGATCAAAGCGGCGGGAAAATACTCGCTTTTCGTTTCTTCGGTAATATTTTTATCTCCGCAAAGCAGCGCGTCCTGATCCCCGTTTAAAAAGCCTTTCATGCGAAACCGACCTTCATCGCCGTCCTTATAATCGACGGAAGCGGGAAAATAGAATACCCCAGCAGGCACACGCTCCCCTTTGAGCTCCGACATATACAGCTGCATTTGCATTTTTTGTCCCGTATAATAGGACGTTGCGGAATCGTCGATTGAGCCCGTTTTGTAATCGACCACACGCACGTATTTTTCCGTTCCGTCCACACGATCGACTTTGCCTTGAAAGAACGTGGACGAAACCCGTTTTTCCGTTTCTTCGACGGCATACCCCGAGTTTTTGACTTGCCGATACGCCGCTACGGCGACTTCCGCGCTTTCTTTCAATAAACTTTCGGTGAAATATTCCCCCGAAGCCGTTTCCTGTTGCATCGCGTACACCGATTTTTCCAGCAATTCCCTGCCGAGCGTTTGCGCGTACGTCCGCATCTCCGCTTCGGTTTCGATTCCCGCAATCTTCGGTGCGGTACGTTCCAATAACTCGTGCACGAAATTTCCCGTGTCCATCGCGAGCACCGTCGCTTCTTCACGGTTTTTGAGTTTTAAGCCGCGTTCGACGAAATGACTGAACGGACAAGCGAAATAGCTTTCAAGCGCCGTCGGGGAAATTTTTCCGTCGTGGAAAAACAGTTGCTCCCCACGCTCAACGCATACCTGCCCCTGTGTTTCCGTTAAATAATCCTTCCCTTCCCGCACGCCGAGCTTATCGAGCGCCGCATACAGAGAAGCGTACTCCTTACGCGTATCCTGCCCGCCTTTTTCAAACTCCTGTTTTTCAATCAACAAACGACGGATCGCAGGCGACACCGCCGAACAACGATACACGAAATCTTTTTCGTCAAGTTTTGTATGCCGCGAAAGCCCTTTTTGTCCGTCTTCGTAGAAAATCCCGTCCAAATAACGGAAAATTTCCGATACCGTCGGATCGCTCCCGTCCGAGCATAACGGATAGGAGAAAAAGAGTTTGTCCGAAAACGTACAAAGGTTCAAGCAAACGCTTTCCCGCGTACGTAAATTGACTTCGGCGACCGTCGGTTCTAACAGCATTTTCACTGCAGCGAGCCGTTCGATCTCCTTATCCGAAACGATCGCCGTATCCGCGCCGCAACCGGGCACGTCTTCCGTCATACCCATCGCAAACAGCACGCGCACTTTTTCAATTCGGCTCTCCGCGATATCTCCGACAAACACGGCGTCCGCGCGCAACGGAATCAACGAAATCTCCGTCGCTTCCAAACCGTTTTGCAAAACCGCTTCGAATTCCGAAACCGTCAAATCCTTATCCCCCGTCAACAGCTCCGCTTCCGCAAGCACGCCGTCTAACGCTCGTTTTAGTTGCGAAAGATACCCTTTTTGCGCGGGATCGTCCATGCGTTCTTCAAGCTCCGTCAGCTTCGTTTCCACGTCGAAATCGACAAGAATTTTCCGTATCGCTAGGCAGTACGCGCCCCCTTTCGCTTTGGTTTTAATCCCGTCCGTCGCCGCCAAAACACGCTCTCTGCCCAGCTCTGCCTTTTCGACGTGAAAGAGTTTTTCTACCGCTTCGCCCGTCTTAATCGGGCGCTTCGCTCCGCCGCGATAATTGGCGAATTTTAAAAGATAATTTCGGTATTCGTCGCTCTCCCCAAAAAAGAAATTTTGCGCGAGCGATTGCACCGCCGCAGGCGAATACCCTTCCCGCACGACACGGAAACAGTCGAGCAAAAACCGACTGATCGGGTGTTCTTTTAACGAGCGTTTTTCGTCGATAAAGCAGGGAATCCCGTATTCGGCAAACGCCTTTTTGACAGGCAGCGTATAGCCCGCCACAGTCGAAACCAACACCGCAAAATCCCGATACCGAAGCGTGGGATCTTCCGCCATCGCGCGGCGGATTTTCGTAGCGACAAACTCCGCTTCCGCCGTTTTATCTTCCGCTTCGAATACGCGGATCGCGTCCGTTTTCTCCTTCTTTTTCGGACGTTCAGGACGGTATAAGCCCTTGCGTAAGAACTCCGCAACCCCGTCCAAAGGCGCTCCGCAGTCCTTAATTTGTACTTTGCCGTATTCACGACAGGTCTTGGTAAAGATCTCCGCGGCGCGGTTGCAATACAAATCCGCTTCCCCCGCGCAAAAGATCCCGATTACGTTATCCGCTTCTTCCAGCGCGGCGCGAATAATTTGCGTTGCTTGCGCCGTAAACGAGTTATAACAAAGGAAGAACACGTTTTTTCCTTTTAAAACGCCGTCCCGCCGCATTTGCGCAGGCAGGAGCGCCAAATAGCGACTCTCGTCTACGAACCCACTTTCGTCCAAAAACGCGGTATAGCCGTCATAGATCTCCGCGAGATCGGAAACCTTTCTTTTGAGCATATCGTCAGGCAGAAGCGCCAAGCTTTCCCGCAACACTTCGGGCGTTACTTCGGACGCGGACATTTGCGCCAACGTTTCGTAAATATTCCGCGCGTTGTTCCCAATCCCGACCGCAGACGTGAAGCATTGAAGCTTCCCTTCCCGTTGCTTGCGCGCCATGACTTCGCCTACCGCCATGACCGATCCTTGTTTGGAGAGCGCTTTCCCTTCCGCTTTCAAAAGCCGCGCGAACGTGGAAACGGACGATTGGAAACTACCGCCCAAACGGGTTACGAGCGCCCGTTCTGCGATCAACGTCAACCGATCTTCGCAAAAAATGAGATTGTTTCCGCCCGTCTTTTCGTACGCCTGCGCGTACTCCGACATCGTTTCCATACACTCCGAAAGCGTATAAGCTTTTAAAACCGCGTTCACTCTTTCTCTCCTGTTTTTTCGTCTTTTTTCTATTATACCATACTTCATGGGAAATTTTCAGCTTTTTTTCACAAGAATTTTGTTTAAATCGCGATTTTATTTTTACAAATTCGAAATTATGTGGTATAATGATACTTGGAATGTGTCCATCACATCGTCAAACCCTATAAAAAGGCGGATCTTATGAAGAAAAAAACTGTAATCTCGTCGGCTTTGGCCGTTTTACTTTGCGCGTCTTGTTTCAGCGCTTGCGGCACGGGCGACAACAAAATCGAATTCGGAAATTTCTGGAACGACAACGAACTTGTTTACGACAACATCAACGAAACGCTCGCCTATGACGTTAGCTTCGTTCAAGGAGCTGGATACAGCTCGCTCGGATACGAAGTTTCTTATTCAAACGGCACTTACGTTACGACGTTGGAAAGTATAACGTTGCCCAACGGCGGCGGTTATAAATACACGACGACGTTGGAAATCGACGTTACCTATCAGTACAAAACTGACGAACCCGTCGTCATGCACGACCGTATTTACACGGAAACGCTGCTCTACGATAGAACGTATAATCTGCGCCCCGTCAGTTCCTTAAAGCAAGTGCTTAGCCACAGCCCTGCAAGCGACAACGCAAGTCCCAAGAGCTCCGAAGAATGTTACGTTGCCTACAATTATAGCGTTGAAACGATTTATCCCGCGGAAGGCGACGCCGTAACCACGATTACGAACACGAGTGATCCTGAAAACATCAAAACGGTAATACAGGAATTTTCCGCAAGCTCGGGCAAATACAGCGTTTTGGACAACGAAACGTTGTTGTTAGCGCTCCGCGCAATCCCCGCAAGTGTGGATTCGGCAACCGTCAAAATGTATAGCCCGTACGTGGAACGTATGCAAAAAGTCGCCCTGTCGTTTAGCGACGTTGACGAAGACGAAGGACAGGAATTTAAACTTTCCATGAACGACACGGAACCGCAAACGTATCCCATCGCTTACCGTTCGGTAACGTTGAAACTCAACGAAACCAACTCCGGCGCGACGCAAACGGCATGGATTGCGCAACGCTCTCAAGGCACGAAAAATACGCACCATAACGTCATGCTGCGGTTGGAAACTCCCATCGCTTACAGCATCGGTTCGTTGGTCTACGAACTGCGTTCGATCAACCGATAAAACCATAAATATCAAACCGCCTTATACGCGAACGTATAAGGCGGTTTTTATTTTGTTTCAAACCCCGAAATAATCGATTTTCATGGCTTTTTTAACTTCCGACAGCGTTTGCCCCGCCACTTCGCGGGCAACTTCGCTGCCTTTTTTCAACATTTCCCAAACGGCAGGCAAATCCTTTGCGAATTCTTCCCGTTTCAAGCGAATGGGTTCTAACGTTTCCTGCATCACTTCGTTCAACAGCCGTTTGACTTTCATATCCCCCAAACCGCCGCGCTCGTAATGCGCTTTGAGTTCTTCCAAGTTCGCATATTCAGGCAAGTAGCGTTGGAAGTGCTCATCCGTGGAGAACGCGTCCAAATAAATGAACGTCGGGTTGTTTTTCGTATCGCCGGGATCGGTTACCTTGATATGGTTGGGGTCGGTATACATACTCATGACCTTACGCTTGATCTCGTCCGCGGAATCGGAAAGATAAATACAATTCCCGAGCGATTTACTCATTTTCGCCATACCGTCCGTACCCGGAAGCCGCAAACAGGACTTGTTTTCGGGCAACACCGCTTTGGGTTCGACGAGCGTTTCTCCGTACAAACCGTTAAAACTTCTCACGATCTCCCGCGCCTGCTCTAACATCGGAAGCTGATCTTCCCCTACGGGCACGGTATTCGCCTTAAACGCCGTGATATCCGCCGTTTGCGAAACGGGATAGGTCAAAAATCCCATCGGAATCGAGCCGCCGAAGTTCTTTTGCTTGAGTTCCGCTTTCACCGTCGGATTGCGCTCCAACCGAGCGAGCGTCACCAAGTTCATATAGTAAAAGGTGAGCTCGGTCAACTGCTCGATATGCGATTGAATAAAAATGGTGGATTTTTGCGGATCAAGACCGCACGCGAGATAGTCAAGCGCAACTTCGGTGATATTCGCGCGAACTTTATCGGGATTATCGAAATTGTCCGTCAACGCTTGCGCGTCGGCGATCATGACGTATACTTTATCGAATTTTCCGCTGTTTTGCAGCTCCACACGACGACGGAGCGAGCCTACGTAATGCCCGATATGCAATTTCCCCGTCGGTCTATCGCCTGTCAAAATGATATTTTTCATAACCGTCTCCTTTTTTCTGTCGCAAATCGGTTACGGGAAGCATAACCCGACCGTTTTTCGACATACTGTTTGTATGAAAGGTAATTTTTTGCTGTATACCGCGCTGTGTTTTTTGGGCGCGATCGTTTTCTTCTTCATGGGCATGAACGCAATCGAACGCAAAGCGCACGTTCCCGCCATTGCTACCCGTAAGCTCGAACGGCAAATCGAACATAAGATCGCCAAAGATTTCGAGCGTTTGTTCCCTTATTTCGCGCCGTAAGTATTGCGGTATTTATACATGGCGGCAAGATGTTCTCTACCGTCCACGACGTCGTCTTCGATCGCCGCGATAATATCGTCCATGGTAACGACGGAATATACGTCGATCCCGAATTCCTTTTTCGCTTCCGCAACCGCCGAAAGATCACTATTCAAGCCCTTTTCTCTACGGTCTACGGAAATGATCATACCCGCGACTTCGACTTTCGCCGCCGCTTCCAGCTTGGGCAAGATCTCGCGCAACGCTTTGCCCGACGTCATAACGTCTTCGATGATGATGACTTTTTCTCCGTCCTGTAATTGCTTGCCGACAAACAGTCCGCCTTCGCCGTGATCCTTGACTTCCTTGCGATCGAAACAGTAGTTGATCTCCGTTTCGTAGTTGTTATACATGGCAATCGCCGTCGCCACCGAGAGCGGAATCCCTTTATACGCAGGCCCAACGAGCGTATCCGCTTGCAAGCCGTTGTCGTGAATACACGCCGCGTAATATTCCCCTAATTTCGCGAGCTGCTTGCCCGTCTTGTAATTCCCCGTATTGATGAAATAGGGCGCGATTCGACCGCTCTTTAACGTGAATTCCCCAAACTTCAACACGCCGTTGTTGACCATAAACCGAATAAATTCCTGCTTGTACGTATATTGCATACTCGTTCTCCTTATCTTTGATGTAATTCCAGCGTTCCCGTTAATTCGGAAACGTTTTTTATATTGTGCCGATCGCACCACGCGTTCAAGCCGTCAATGATCTTCGGCATCGCGTACGGATCGCTGAAATTCGCCGTTCCGACTTGTACGGCGGTCGCCCCTGCCATCAAGAACTCGATCGCGTCTTCCGCGCAGGTGATCCCGCCCATACCGATCACGGGAATTTTGACCGCTTGCGAAGCTTCGTACGTCATTCTCACAGCGACGGGTTTCACCCCCGCGCCCGACACGCCGCCCGTGTTGTTGGCAATGATCGGTTTTCTTCTTTCAATATCGATCGCCATACCCGTCAGCGTATTGATGAGCGAAATACAATCCGCCCCGCCGTTTTCCGCCGCTTTCGCGTTGGTTGCAATGCTCTCCACGTTCGGGGAAAGCTTGACGATGAGCGGAGTCTTTTTCAACCCCTTTTTCGCCCGCGCCGTAACCTGCTCCACTGATTGCGGTTGTATCCCGAACGCCATACCGCCGCTTTTTACGTTCGGGCAGGAAATATTCAATTCGATCATATCCACGAGCCCGTCCAATTTCGAGCAAATCGTTTCGTAATCGTCCAAGGTCTTGCCCGCGACGTTCGCGATCACCGCCGTACCCGTACTTTTCAGCCATTCCAAATCGTTGCGGATAAAATGCTCCACGCCGGGGTTTTGCAAACCGACGGCGTTTAAAATGACGCCGCGAGATTCCGCGATACGTGGCACAGGATTGCCCAACCGTTCTTCGAGCGTAAGCCCTTTCGTCGAAACGCCGCCAAGCGTACCGATATCGTACAATTCATGAAATTCTCTGCCGAATCCGAACGTTCCCGACGCCGCGATTACGGGATTTTTTAACGTTACGCCGCAAAGGCGTACGGATAAATTTGCCATACCGTATTACTCCTTACAGTTGTACTTCGTTCGCGTTGAACACGGGCCCGTCTTTGCATACGCGGGCTTTTTTGCCGTTCGTTTTATCGCACACGCAAACCAAACACGCGCCGATCCCGCAACCCATGCGTTCTTCCAAAGACACGAAACAATTCAAGCCTTCCCGATCGGTTACCGTTTTCAAGGCTCGGAGCATAGGCGTCGGACCGCAAGCCAATACGACGTCGGGTCGGTAGCCTGCCTGCAAAGCCGCTTCGAACGCTTGCACCGCATTTTTCTTTTCTCCGTAGCTGCCGTCGTCGGTTACCGCGACGAAATTCGTCGCTTTCGCGAATTCTTCCACGCCGCATACCGCCGCTTTGTTGCGATACCCGATATACGCGGAAATTTCTTTCGTAGCTTTATACGCGCGCAAAACGGAAATGAGCGGGAATACGCCTACGCCCCCGCCGACGAGCGCGACTTTCTTTTCTCCGTCTTCTACGTAAAATCCGTTGCCGAGCGGCATCAAAACGTTCGTCTTTTCGCCAACGCGCATGGCTTGGAGCTTTTGCGTGCCTTCGCCCTTTACCTGATAGCAAAAGGTGATACGGTTTTCTTCCGCTTTGCAAATGGCGATCGGGCGGCGCAACAAATGCGTTCCGCCTACCGCGATATCCCCGAACTGCCCCGCGCGAACGGGAACGGGTTCTTCCGTTTCAAACGTGATCGCGTATACGTTTTCCGCGATCTTTTCGTTTTGGAGTATGGTTGCAACGTAATCTTTCATATTATTTCCCAATTTTTCCGATCACGGACGACAAATCTTGTTGCATTGCAACCGCCGCCGCACGCGCCGCTTCGTAATACGTTCCGCCGTTCTTCTTATACGCGCACAAAATCCCGCGGGAATTGTTCACGACCCCGCCGAGCCCGTCGGCTTTGAAACAGCTTTTAAGCATTTCCGCGTTTCCGCCCTGCGCGCCGTAACCGGGGATCAGGAAGAACGTATGCGGCAGCACTTGACGAAGCCGAGCCGCTTCCGTCGGGTGCGTTGCGCCGACTACCGCGCCGACCGCGGAATAACCGTATTTCCCGATCGTCGTTTCGCCCCATTTTTCCACCAAGGCGCCCATGTATTCGTACACGGTCTTCCCATTTTCCAAAAGCAGGTTTTGCAATTCCCCGCTCGACGGGTTGGAAGTTTTCACGAGCGCGAATATCCCCTTGTCGTTTTTCGCGCATTCTTCTACAAACGGAGCGATCCCGTCCGTACCCAAGTACCCGTTGACGGTAACGTAGTCCGCGGGGAACGCCCGATACGCGTTTTCATTGACCGACGTTTCGCCAAGGAACGTCTTCGCATAGCAAGCCGCTGTCGAGCCGATGTCGTTACGTTTCGCGTCCGCAATGACGACGAGATCCTTTTCCGCCGCGTACTTCAACGTTTCTTCGTACGCTTTCATACCCGCTACGCCGTACATTTCATAGTACGCGATTTGCACTTTTACGGACGGAACGATATCCCGCAACGTATCGATGAGTTTTTTGTTGAATTCGAATACCCGTTCGGCTACGTCGTCGAACGTTTTCGCGCCCGCTTTCATGTCGTCGGGCAAGTAATCGAACAACGTGTCAAGCCCGACGCAGGTCGGGTTTTGAATAGCGATAATCCCGTCAATCAGTCTGTCTGTAATCATACTATATTTTCTTCCTTTCTTTTTTCTTTCAAGACAATAATTTTTTTCGCCCGCGCGTATACTTCCGCAACGTATTCTTCTATCGGCATCGCCGCGTAGGCGTCGTTCTCGTGGCGGTCGGGCTTGCTTGCCGTCGTCAGTTCCAACGTATATAACCCGTCAAACCCGCAATCTTCCAAACGATCGACGATGTTTTGCCAATCCGCTACGCCGTCGAACGGCAATAAATGCAAATCGTCCAACCACGTAATCGTACCGTCCGAAGCGGAAATACCCAAATTGTCGTTGAGATGCGTCGCGATCAACCGATTGCCGTATAGCGCCGTCATATCCTTGCTGCGGTTATAGCAAATTTCGTGCCCCGTATCCCAACAAAACCCCACGTTATCGTAATCCTTGAACGCGTCCATCAACGCCGCGAGATATTCTTCTCCTTCGGTATTCTCGAACGCGATCTTCACACCGAGTTCTTTCGCGCGCTCCACGACTTTTCGAAAATTCTCAATGCCCATTTGGTTCGGTTCGTGATCGTCAAAGCCGATAAACGCATGCATAACCACGATCGGAACGTTACAAACCGCACTGTCTTCTACGCAAGCCAAAAGCTCTTGCAAGCCTTCTTCGGTGCGTTCGTGGGGATACCACATACACCGAGCTTGCCAAAAAGGAGCGTGTACGGATTGAAAGATCATTCCCCATTTATCCGCGCAAGCCCGAATTGCTTGCAAATCGATCCCCTTTTCCCATTCGATAAAGAACCCGTCAAAGCCCGTTTTTCGAAAGAGTTGGATTTGTTCAGCGGGCGGTAAACCGAAAGATTTTCCGACACCCAAACAAAGTTTCGTTTTCATCGTGGGCCCCCTTACGCTTGGTACTTGATTTCCCCGTCCACAATCGTGTATTTCACCACGCCTTGCAGTTTATACCCGCCGAACGGGTTGTTTTTGCCCTTGCTGACAAAATTCGCAGGATCGACCGTCCATTCTTCGTCCAAATTCGCGATCGTCAAGTCCGCAACGCTGCCTTCGGCGATCTTCCCGCCGTCCAAACCTAAAATTCTCGCAGGCGCGGCAGACATCTTTTCCGCAATCTCCGAAAGGCTCATCGCGCCCGTCTTATACAAATACGTAATCGCGAACCCAAACGACGTTTCAATTCCGCTAATCCCGAACGCCGCAAGGTTGTATTCCACGTTTTTATCGTTGACGTGGTGCGGAGCGTGATCGGTTACGATACAGTCGATCGTGCCGTCTTTCAAACCCGCGAGCACCGCTTGTTTGTCGATTTCTTCACGGATCGGGGGATTGACTTTCGTGTTCGTATCAAAGCCCGTAACGATCTCGTCGGTTACCGCGTAATAGTGCGGACACGTTTCCGCCGTTACCTGTACGCCCGCTTTCTTCGCGTCGCGAATGAGCCGCACGCCGCTGTGCGTGGACACGTGGCAAATGTGCACGGGTACGCCCAAGCTTTCCGCCAGCGCCAAATCTCTCGCAATGCAAATGTCTTCCGCCGCGCGGGGAATCCCTTTCAAGCCCGCGATGGTGGAGCTCAGCCCTTCGTTCATCACGCCGCCGTCTACGAGCTCTTTATCTTCGCAATGGCAAAGGCATTTGAGCCCAAACCCGCTCGCATACTCCATCGCAAGTCGCATCACGCGGGAGCTTTTCACGCTCACGCCGTCGTCAGAAATCGCAACTGCGCCCGCTTTTTTCATCTCCCCGATTTCCGCGAGCTGTTCGCCCTTTTCACCTTTGGTAATCGCGCCGATCGGGTGCACTTTGCACGCTCCGACTTCGTTCGCGCGGTGCTTGATATAGCTTACGACCACTTTATTGTCCGCAATCGGGTCGGTATTCGGCATACAGCAAATTTGCGTAAACCCGCCCTTGACCGCGGCTTTCGTGCCGCTTTCAATGTCTTCCTTGTATTCGTAGCCGGGATCGCGCAAATGCACGTGCATATCAATAAGCCCGGGGAATACGTGCAGCCCGCTTACGTCGAGTTCCGCCCCGCCGTTTGCAGGTATATTCTCCGCAATTTTCGTAATCTTCCCGTTTTCCAAAAGAATATCCGCTTTTACTACCGCGTTTTCCAAAACTACGTTCCCGTTTCTGATGATCATAACTTTTTTCTCCTTATTTCACGTACTCTCTGTATTCGTTCAAAAGCTTCAACACCGCCATACGCACGGCGATCCCCGAAAATACCTGTTCTTCGATGCGGCTCTTTTCGTGATCGATGACCTTGCCCGTCAATTCCACGCCGCGGTTGACAGGACCGGGGTGCATAATGATCGCGTTCGGCTTCGCGTAGGATAACAGCTTCCCGTTCACGCCGTAGAACTCCGCATACTCGTTGAGCGTCGGGAAGTTCCCCGCCTGTTGCCGTTCGAGCTGAATCCGAAGCCCCATGACGACGTCCGCGCCGTCGAGCGCTTCTTCCCGCGTCGAGCAAAGCTTCGCGCCGAGCTTGTCTATCCCCTTGGGGATCAGCGTTTCGGGAGCGTACATATACACGTCTGCGCCCATCGTTTTCAAACCGAATAAATTCGATTTCGCCACACGGGAGTGCTTGATATCTCCGAGAATTGCGACTTTCAAGCCGCTCAGTTTCCCGAATGTTTCCCGCATTGTGAGCATATCGAGCAGCGCTTGCGTAGGGTGTTCGTTCATACCGTCGCCCGCGTTGAGTACGCCCGCTTTGGCGACCTTTGCAAGCAGATAGGGCGCGCCGCCCATCGGATGCCGCATGATCAGGAAATCGTTGAGCTGCGCGTCCAACGTTTTGCCCGTATCAACGAGCGTTTCCCCTTTCGCCACCGACGACGAACCCGCCGCGATGTTGATGACCGTCGCGCCAAGGTATTTCGCCGCGAGCTCGAAGCTTGTCCGGGTCCGCGTACTGTTCTCGTAAAAGAGAATGGTCGCCGTTTTGCCTTTAAGATCGGTGAGATTTTTATTCCCCGATTTCAAGCGTTTTTTCATTTGCGAAGCTTCGTCAAGAATTTCCGTCAATTCTTCCGCCGTTAAATCGATCAGCCCCAGCAAGTCTTTTCTTTTGAGCATGTTGTTGCACTCCTTTTCTTCGCCCGTTGTTCAGGCTTTAAAAAAACGTCTTGGAACGAAATCCGCCCAAGACGATTATGCGCTTATCCGTTCCGCATGGATCGGATATTATTATAACACTTTTTTCCGAGATTGTAAAGGGCTTGGAAGCCCGTTTTCGCGATCTTTTTCAATTCTTGAAAAAAAGTTAGTAAATCCGCGTGAGTTGAAACCCGATTTTGTCGCACGAAGTCAGGTGATATTCGATCCCGTTCCGCTCCGTTTTAATCGGGAAATACGCCGCGCCGTGGATATGCCCGAACACGACCTTGTCCACGTGGTTTTGCTCGAACAAGTCCGTAAATACGGTATCTTCCGCTTTCAGGTTAAAGGGCGGATAATGGATCATGACGATCTTTTTATCCCCGTCCTGATACAGCTCGTCCGCCGCCGCAAACGCCAACCGAAACCGCTCCCCTTCCCTAATGTACAGCTTTTTGTCCTGCTCGGTATAATCGGGGCTACCGGGGCAAGTCCACCCGCGCGAACCGATGAGCACGTATTCCCCAATCCGCACGGCGTCCGTTTGCAGGAAGATAAAACTCTCGTTCGGCGCGCTATCGCGGAGCTTGGTGATCCCGTTCCACCAATAATCGTGATTGCCGCGAATAAACACTTTTTTCCCGGGCAAATCGGCGAGCGAGCGCAAATCCACCAACGCGTCGGGAAGCTTCATCGCCCAGCTAATATCGCCGGAGATGAGCACGACGTCGTCGGGTTGCACCTTATTGAGCCAATCCCGTTTGATTTTTTCGAAATGCCCGTCCCAATTCCCGCCGAACACGTTCATTGGCTTGTCGGCGGTTGCGGATAAATGCAAATCGCTAATCGCATAGATATTCATAAGAATATTATAGCAGTTTTTTTTCAAAAAAGCAAGGGTTTACAATCCCAAAAGATCAGCTCTTGCAGGAATTCAATTCTATCGCGCCCGACTGTCAATAAGGAAAACAACCAAGCAATACCCTATCGACACCGAAAGATAGAAAGACATAGTCAAGACGTTGTCTTGTTATTCCCACATTCTCGGTACGCCGTTTACATACCGCCAACACCCCGTTCTTCGCTTTTCACTATACCAACGATCGAAATATGCTCCATTCCCATCCCAATTCGAATCCCAACCGCTCGGCTTACTTGTAGCTTCGCAATAAATCGTCAAGCCCCCAGAAAACGCATTATTACCGATACTCGTTACGCTGTCGGGAATGATTACGCTCGTCAAGCTGCTGCAACCAGAAAACGCATACTCTCCGATAGAAGTTACGCCGTCACCAATCACCACGCTCGTCAAGTTTATGCAATCAGAAAACGCGTAATCAACGATTCTCGTTACGCTGTATGCATTATTTTTGTAGGTTATACTCGTTGGAATATTTGCCGTTTGTATATTTCTTGCCTGTCTTACAACTGTTGCCGCCCGTCTTTTATTCCGTATCGAATACCATCAATCACTACGTAGATATATCCGTCGCTTGCCACGTCGTTGTTAGCGCAATTCCACACTACAGGACAGCTGAAATTCCAATTCGAATCCCAACCGCTCGGCTTATTTGCCGCCTCGCAATATATCGTCAAGCCATCACAATCAGAAAACGCAGAACCACCGATACTTGTTACGCTGTTGGGAATGAATACACTCGTCAAGTTGGCGCATCCATAGAACGCATAATCACCGATTCTCGTTACACTATATTTATTGTTTTTATAGGTTATACTCGCTGAAATATTTGCCGTTTGGAGATTCAATGCTTGCAGTAAAACTGTTGCCGATCCGTCTTTTATTCCGTATCGAATACCATCAATCACTACGTGAATATATCCATCATTTGCCACGTCGTTGTTAGCGCAATTCCACACTACAGGATGGTTATCCCAATTCCAATTTGAATCCCAACCGCTCGGTTTGCTTTCCGCTTCGCAATAAATTATCAAACCCCAGCAAAAACTGAACGCATTATTACCGATACTCGTTACGTTGTCGGGAATGAATACACTCGTCAAGTTGCTGCAACTATAGAACGCTTCACACCCGATACTCGTTACGTTGTCGGGAATTACCACGCTCGTCAAGCTACTGCATCTCTCGAACGCAGAATCACCGATACTCGTTACGCCGTCACCAATCACCACGCTCGTCAAGTTGCTGCAATATTGGAACGCATACATTCCGATAGAAGTTACGCTGTATGCATTATTTTTATAGGTTATACTCGCTGGAATATTTGCCGTTTGGAGATTCCATGCTTGTAGTAAAACTGTTGCCGCTCCGTCTTTTATTCCGTATCGAATACCATCAATCACTACGTAGATATATCCGTCGCTTGCCACGTCGTTGTTAGCGCAATTCCACACTACAGGAAATCTTAAGTACTCATTCCCATTCCAATTCCAATCCGAATCCCAACCGCTCGGCTTATTTGCCGCTTCGCAATAAATTATCAAACAATCGCAAAAGCTGAACGCAGAATCACCGATATTCGTTACACCGTCGGGAATGGTGATACTCGTCAAGCTACTGCAAGATTGGAACGCCCAATCACCGATATCCATTACACCGTCGGGAATGGTGATACTCGTCAAGTTTATGCAATTAGAGAACGCAGAATCACCGATACTCGTTACACCGTCGGGAATCACAACACTCGTCAAGTTGGCGCATCTTCGGAACGCATACTCTCCGATACTCGTTACATAATCGGGAATCACCGCCGTCGTTACAGTTTTATCGATCAAGCCTGTAATTTCGCAAGTCGTTGCCGTGGAAGTAAATGTAAAATTTGACATTTCCGATTTTATTTCCCACTCCGCATTAACGACCGTATATTCCGTGATCGGCTGCGAAAAATCGTAATCCCAGCCCGCAAACGTACACCCTAATCGCAAAAACTCCGTTGTCGGTTCGATCGCCAAAAATCCTTCCTCAACCGTTTGGTCGTCTACTGTATATCCGCCGTTGACGTTAAATTCTACAGTATACATCGGTCTACGGCGAAGCGTTACCGTGTACGTTTTCATCACATCTTCCCCTACCGTTTCAAATATGTAAAACGTGTTATCTCCTTCTTTCAAAGGAACGACTTTCGTTAAGTACGTTTGCGAACCGTATGGATCTTTCGCAACTTGAAACGTTGCATTGCCTTTCACTTCGATTTCGTCTGCGAACGAAAACTCCGTCGTTGCGTTGGGCAAGGACGTTTCGCGCGTTACCGTCGTTCCGCTTACGGTGAGCGTTTTAAACGCAATACTGTTTCCTATAACAGGAACATTTCCCGCTCCGCTATTGCCCCCGCCATTGCTCGTACCATTATTGTTTCCACCGTCGGGAGTATTGCTCGTACCGTTGTTATCTCCACCGTCGGTAGCGCTATCTCCCGTTCCGCTATTTGAGCTTTGTTCGGTAGTCGAACTGTTGGAGTTTGTTCCGCCGTCGTCTTTCCCGCCGCAAGCAGATACGCCAAACGCAAGGATCGCGCCAAAGCATATCACAGCCAAAAGTTTTAAGAGTTTGTTTTTCATAAATATCCTTCTCCTTTATAAAGATCCAAAAAATACAGCCCGCAAAGCGAACGGTACTGTAAAATTGCACTTTCCGCTTTGCTGCGACACAATTTTCATACATGCAAACAAAAGTTATATGATGCGCGAAAATATACACTTCTACCAAAGAAGTATATGCTTTTGCGTGCATTAAATTGTGTCGCAATCCTATTTTAACACATTTATTGATTGTTTAAAATCGGGATTCCGATCCAAACCTGTTTGAGATTTCTATGAATATAATTTAAAAAATTATATTTGTTTTACCCGATTATAACATATCAATATGCTAGAATTATAGTATAATTAAATCAAAAAAATGTAAAATTTTACCACGGCTTTGTTTGTTTCACAAAGGAGTATGTTATGGATTATCCTGATTCTTTCTTGATTTAGCAAGTATTTTAAAGCAACAAATAAATCGGCTTGTTTTCCAAGCCGATTTACATGCGTTTGACAAAGCTTATTTATTCTTGCAGCAACCGTCGCCCGAGCGGCCTTGCGGATACAAGGGCAATTCGAAAAATCCCGCGCAAACTTCTTGGGAGTATTCCTGCAAAGGCGGAATCGCGCAATAGCCGTACGTGGGAACGAGCATTTCCACAGGCATTGCAATCTTCAAAATGACCGTTACGCAAAGGTTGACGGAAAATCCTTCCGTTGCGGAAATGAACGTGCCTTCGGGCGCAACTACGCTAACGAGCGCTTTGACCGTGAACGGCATAATCGACGGAGCGGGAACGTACAACAGTACGTCTTCCGTCATCGTTACCGTACCCGTCGCGCTACCGTCCACGCCGTTCGCGTCCGTATATAATACTTCTACGGGAATGGAAACGGTGGCTTGCACGCGCGCGCAAGGTCTATCGGCTTGGCGTTCTACGTTCAAATTGGTAATCGTCGCTTCCGCCGTCGTCGAACGGGCGCTGACGAACGTCAAAGGATATGTAGGGTTTTCGGGAGTCAAATCGGTGATTGCCAACGTGTAATTCTCGATCTGCGTTTGTTTAATACCTGCGTCAAAGATCTTTTCCGCCTGTATGCACACCTTTTCCGTCAAACCGTTGATCGGATTGCCCGTGATCGAGCCGGGGCATTTGTCCGATTGGAAATTGGAATAAAAGGACATAAATTTACCTCCTGTACGAATAATATCGTTACTTATTATATAGTATTCCTTTTCCCTTGACGATTGTTCCTATTTTATCCGTATCCGCATTCCGAGATAGAACACGTCCGTGCCGTTCATCGCCCGATAATTCTCGGGTGAGCCCGCAAGCAGCTCTTTCGTATCCCCGACTTGCACGGTATACGCATTCCCCCGAGCGTTTGGAATACGCAGAATTTGCCCTGCAAACGGCTCGTTTCGCAATCCGTTTTCTTGCGCGAGCAATCGCTCCGAAACGGAAAACGCGTCGGCGATTTCCCGCAGAGTTTGACCTTGTTTCGTCTTATAAAATTGTACGGTTTCCAGCTTCAACATCGCTATCAATATATGCGCGCATTTCTATAAATATGTCGTAATAATTCTTCCGCGCGCCCCGTACAATAGAAGTATGAAAAACAAAATTTACGCCACTACGTCCATTGTTACCGCGCTCTCCGTCGCAGAAAGGAGCTTGGGATTTTTATACCGTATCGTACTCTCCCGCTTGATTGGAGCGGAAGGGCTCGGCTTGTACCAAGTTTCCGTGTCCCTGTTTTCGCTGTTTTTAACGATCGGTACGGGCGGAATCCCGATCACCGTATCCCGCATGATTTCCAAAAGCAAAGCGGAAAACCAGCCGCTTGGGGAACGCCGCGCCGTTTCCGCAGGGCTGTTTCTCTCCCTGTGTCTTACTCTGCCTTTTTGCCTGTTTTTCGGGCTATTCGGCAACAAAATCCCCTTTCTTTTCTCCGACGAGCGCAGTTTTCGCGTGTTTCGAATTTTGCTGATCGGGTTGGTCTTTTCGTCCGTTTACGCCGTTCTCCGCGGGAGTTGTTGGGGGAATAAACGGTTTTTGCTCCCGTCCGTACTCGAAATTGCCGAAGAAGCGGTGATGGTGATTGCGGGGATCGTGTTGCTCCGCAACGTTTCGTCGCCCGTCGGCGGAGCGGAAAAAGCCGCTTGGGCGGTCGTCATTTCCTATCTATTCTCGTTCACCGCGTCCGTCGTCGCCTTTTTCGTGTGCGGGGGAAAGCTCGCCAAGCCGAACGCCGCGCTAAAACCGTTGTTCCGTTCGGCAATGCCGATCACGTCCGTTCGCGCAAGCGGGTCGCTCGTAACTTCCGCCGTCGCCGTTTTGCTACCTGTTATGCTCGTCCGCGCGGGATTTTCTGAAAGCGAAGCGTTGCAAATGTTTGGGATCGTTTCGGGCATGGTCTTGCCGATTTTGTTTATTCCGTCCACGATCATCGGGTCGCTCGCGCTTGTGCTCGTACCCGAGCTTTCCGAAGATTTTTACCGAAAAAACCGCGAACGGTTACAAAAAAATATCCGTCGGGGCTTGAAATTCTCCCTACTCGTCGCATGCGCGCTGTTGCCCTTTTTCTATGCGCTGGGCAGCGACGTGGGCAGGATCGCTTACTCCAACGCGCAAGCGGGCGCAATGATCGCAAAAAGCGGTTTGATCTTACTCCCCATGAGTTTGACGATGATCTCCACTTCCGCTTTGAACGCAATGGGTTTCGAAAAGCAAACGTTCGTCTTTTATTTCGTCGGAGCGGCGGCGCTGTTCGTCTGCATCCTTTTCCTACCCGCTATTTGCGGCATATACGCGTACGTGATCGGGCTCGGCGCAAGCTATACGCTGACTGCGGCGTGCAATCTTATATTCCTGCAAAAACAATGCCCGATTTTCAGAAACGACGGGAACGCAACCCGCGAACGCGGCGTTGTGCCCGCGCTGATTGCCACTCTGCCCATTGCCTTTTTCGGAAAATGCGTCAATAATATACTCAAATATTTCGTCGGCGAAGCGTTTGCTTTGCTCGGCTCGGCGGTGTGTATCGCGGCGGTAACGCTGATCGTATACGGAGTTTTGGGGATTGTTACGTTCCGAGCGGTCAAAACCAAGCTACTCGGACGGGAAAGGTAAAGAATTTTCCTGTTTTTCGCTTTTTCCTAAAATAATTTCTTCCCGATCCTTGACATTATTTACAAGAAAGAGTAAAATAATATGGTAAACGAATATTTTAGGAGATGTATCTATGGGTTACAAAACAAGAGAATGGCGCAATTCTATGCGCGTTACGCTCGATTACAACAACATGACCGAAAAGTTCTTGGGCGACAAGGGCTTTACCGACAAGCAGTTGTCCGCTTACGCTTCCACAGCGAACGCCGCGTTCCGTTACGTGAAAGAAAACCGCGGTAAGGACGAATTGTATATGGGTTGGACGGAACTTCCTTACAACCAAAAAGAAATTGTGAACGATATTTTGGATACGGCGAAGAATATCCGTAAAAAATTCCAATATTTCGTCGTACTCGGCATCGGCGGAAGCGCGCTCGGCCCGATCATGGCGTTCAACGCGCTTTGCCACTTGCATTATAACGATTTACCCAAATCCAAGAGAAAAGGCCCGAAATTCTACGTCGAAGATAACGTTGACCCCGTCAGAATGCGGGATTTGCTCGACGTGATCGAACCGGAAAAGACCTGCTTTAACGTCGTTTCCAAATCGGGCGCGACCAGCGAAACGATGGCGCAATATTTGATCGTGCTCGACCTGTTGACCAAAGCGGGCGTGAACGTAAAAGACAACGTAATTTTCACCACCGACGCGAAAAAAGGGAATTTGAAAAAGATTTCCGACGAGCTCGGCGGAATTAAGAGCTACGTGCTCCCCGACGGCGTGGGCGGACGGTTCTCCCAGCTTTGCCCCGTTGGTTTGCTCCCTGCGGCGGTACTCGGGATCGATATCAAAGGCTTGCTTGCGGGCGCGGCGTATATGGACTCCGTTTGCAACAAACCGTCCATGCGCCAAAATCCTGCGCTTATGAGCGCGGTTTTGCAAATTGCGGCGATGGAACAAGGCAAAAACGTCGGCGTTATGATGCCCTATTCGGATAATTTGAAATATCTTGCCGATTGGTACTGCCAACTTTGGGCGGAATCGCTCGGCAAAAACGAAACGTTGGACGGCAAACCCTGCAACGTCGGACAAACGCCCGTGAAATCCTTGGGGGTTACCGATCAGCATTCCCAAGTCCAACTCTACACCGAAGGACCTTACGACAAAGTCGTTACCCTTTTGTCTTTGAAGAAATACGGTTGCGAAATGCCCATTCCCCACGGCTGCGAAAATATTCCCGACGTGGCGTTCCTTGGCGGGCATACGATGGAAGAACTCATTCAAGCGGAAAACGCCGCTACGGCGTACGCGCTGACCAAGGCGGGAAGAATGAACTATACCCTTTGGATTCCCGAACTCAACGCGTTTACGCTTGGACAGCTTTTGTTCTTGTTCGAGTTGCAAACGGCGTACGCGGGCGCGATGCTCAACATCAACACGTTCAATCAACCGGGCGTAGAAGAAGGCAAAAAAGCAACGTTTGCCCTGCTCGGCAAAGCGGGTTATACGGACAAGAAGCAGGAGCTTGACAGCTTGCCTGCGAAAGATCCGAAATGCGTGATTTAAAATAAAAAACAAATTTGAACGCGTACCTGCCGCCCTGATTTTGGGGCGGCAGGTATTTTACTATATAAAAAACGGCGTTCTTACCAGAACGCCGTTTTTCCGTTTCCATTAACCATTAAGTAAAGGCTCGAATAAATTATAATCCGCGTCTTCGTAAACGCTGATATACTCCATCTTATACAGTTTTCCACCTTCGACGAAAACACTCGTTTCCGTTGTCAACTCTCCGTCAAAATACACTTCGTCAAAATCATATCGCTGTATGGAAAACTCTTCTCGCCCTTCTTCCACGTGTAACGCCTGCAAATCCCCTTCCCATATACCTGTAGCTTGGGGAAATCCGTTCCCTTCAACGATTTTATATGCCTTGGAAAGCCTTTTTTCAGTTTTTGAGTTTGATCGTCCTATCAAAGCCCAATCGTCGGATGCGGCAAAATTTTTTGCGTACAGTTTTTTAATATTTAGCAATTCTCTTGAAGTAGCCGTATTTGCATCAAAGCGTTGCGTACAATTTTCGTCCAAATACCACCCTTCTACCGTATACGCCACAGCAGGAACGGTCAACGCTTGCTCTTTTGCTCGCGCAAATAAAATGCTTGTACTTTCCGTTTCTTGAAAAGTTACCCCGCCTGCAAACGACAACCCGTCTTGACATACGAACTCAATCCACACGTGCTCTTCTTGATCGAGTTGATCGGGTTCTGTTTCCGCGCAAGGAATGATAGAGTTATACAAATTCTCGTCAAACGCAT